>CADBOL010000024.1 GCA_902796295.1 Oscillospiraceae bacterium | reverse complement strand
GATTCCGCAAGAGAATGGCAGACAGAAACGGCCGCAAGGTTCTTGCCCGCCGCAGAGCAAAAGGCAGAAAGCGCCTGAGCTACTGATTGACAGACTGAAATGTCACGTTGTGATACTTTGAAACTCAATACCGAGTTTCACCGCGTTTATGCCAGAGGCAAAAGCATCCCCTCGCAGGCGGTAGTAACCTATGCCCTCAGGAGCAGGGTAAGGGGCTCCGGATGCAGAGTCGGGATCACCACATCAAAAAAGATAGGCAACGCGGTGGAGAGAAACAGATGCCGCAGGATTATTATGGCAGCTTTCAGTTCACTGTCAGCTGAGCTCAGCGGCGACTGGGATCTGGTACTGGTTGCAAGGCACAAGACAAAATACTTAAAGGCTCCCGATATAGAGAAAGCGCTCAGACAGCAGTTTACGGCGCTGGGAGTAATAAAGACGACCTGAAAAAAAGGGGGAGAGGCAGATGAAATCTTTTCTGCTTTCTTTGATTCGCTTTTATCAGAAGCATATTTCTCCGCTTTTACCCCCGATGTGCAGGTATTACCCTACCTGTTCCAACTATGCCGTGGAGGCAATACGTGTGCACGGGGCTTTCAAAGGCACACTGCTCGCCGTGTTACGGCTCATGAGATGTAATATTCTCTTCCCCGGCGGATACGATCCCGTACCGCCCAAGAAACACAGACACTCGGAGGAAAACAAATGATCGGGCTCTATAAGATATTAGGCGTTCCGTTCGGCTTTCTGCTCAGGATAATCTATGAGACAATCGGTTTCCAGAATTATGCCGTGTCAATAGTAATCCTTACAGTGGTTGCCCGGCTTATAATGATACCTTCCACCATCCATCAGCAAAAGGGGATGGCGAAGACTCAGCGTATCCAGTCAAAGATCCGCAAGATTCAGGAAAAATATGCCGGAGACCAGCGCAAAATTCAGGAGGAAACACAGGCCCTCTATCAGCGTGAGGGTTATAACCCCATGAATGCCGGATGCGCGCCCATGCTTGTTCAGTTCGTTTTGCTTTTCGGTCTTATAGGCGCCATTTACTATCCGCTGAGCAACTTCCTCACAGGCATCACCGATGCAGAGATTGCAGCTCTCACCGCAAAGGCCGCGGCTTTCAGACCCGCGAGCATGTCAAAGAGCGTTATTATGGATGAGCTGCTTGTTATACAGCATATCGGAGAAATTGTTGAAAAAGGTATTGAAGGTGTTTCTCAGGGAGCAATAGAAAAAATCAAGAGTGTCAATTTCTCATTTTTCGGTCTGTTTGATTTGGGAGACATACCCAAAGATACCAAGGGCTTTGCACCCATCTGGTGCATACCTGTATTATCCGTTATTTCGACCCTTGCGTCATCTATCTACTCTTACATTAAACAGAAGCAGACCCAATCCAATGCCGCGGCAGCGAAATCAATGGGATGCATGACCATAGGAATGGCTGCATTCTCCCTCTACTTCGTCATCAACTATCCTGCCGGCATAGGTATCTACTGGATTGCATCAGGTATAGTCGGCCTGATAATCAACGTTATTGTCGGAAATATGTACAGCCCCAAAAAGATGATAGCCAAAATTATGATTGATGAGACGGTTGAACGCCGCTCAAAAGAAAACAACATCAAGTTTGCGGCGAACGCAAACAATGAAAAGTAACTCAGGTGGTGAAATCCTTGATTAAAGAATCAATCGGCAGGGGAGCGACCCTTGAAGAAGCAAAAGCATCCGCACTCTCGGGGCTCAATGCGCCGGAGGGCACAGATGTCAAATATGAAGTGGTTACCCAGGGTAAAGCGAAGCTCTTAGGTCTTTTCGGAGGATCTGACTATGAAGTGAGAGCTTCTTACGAGTTTGAAGACGATAAATTCGCGGGAGCGAAGGAATATA
Source organism: Oscillospiraceae bacterium (assembly GCA_902796295.1). Classification (GTDB taxonomy): domain Bacteria; phylum Bacillota; class Clostridia; order Oscillospirales; family Acutalibacteraceae; genus CAG-177. Next base: position 3,609 of record CADBOL010000024.1, on the reverse strand, counting down.
TCAACACAATGCTTGTCAGCCTCGGCGTGAATGACGCCTCAATTGATGTCAGAGTGGAAAACGGCGAGGATGTACGCATCGAGATTAACTGCAATGATGATTACGGCTCGGTAATCGGCAGAAGAGGCGAGACACTTGATGCCATTCAGTATCTTGCACGCCTTTATATAAGCAGAAACAATGAAGATTATAAGCATGTTTCCATAAATATAGGCAACTATCGCGAAAAGAGAGAGGCAACTCTCAGAGCGCTCGCAAAGAAGAATGCCGCAAAGGTAAGAAAATACGGCAGAAATGTTGTGCTTGAGCCGATGAATCCCTATGAGCGCCGTATTATCCACACAACCATACAGGAGGTTGAGGGCGTTACCTCACACTCCGTAGGCAGCGAGGATGACCGTAAAGTAGTCATAACGCTTGAAGACGGCGTGAAGCCGACAAACGGCGGTGGAAACTACGGCGGCGGAAACTACGGCGGCAGAGGCAGAGGCGGTTACAACAAGGGCGGCTATAACAAAAACAGAGGCAGAGGAAACGGCGGCAGACAGAGCGAAAAGCCTGCGGCGCCGTCAAGAGAGCCGAGAAGCGATACAGCCGGTACCCTTTACGGAAAGATAGAAGTTAATAAAGAATAAAATATTAGGGGCTGTCGCAAATGCAGATTTTGCGACAGCCCCGTGGCTTGGCAGGGCTCAGCAGTTAAGATGAAAACGGCGGATTTTTGGACGCAGACAGTACACCGGTACGGCAAGGACAAAAAGCCGACGAAAACAGACAAATACAATCAAAAAACCTTTTATACTGAAAAAATGATAAAAGAAAACGGCTTGCAGGAATCAAATAAATCCCTGTAAGCCGTTATTAAATTATGTCTGTTTGTTTTTCGCTTAAATGCTAAGCCCTTAAGATCAGTTATTAACTCCGTTGAATCCATTCTGCTCCTGGAAAGCCGCAATTTTTTCAATAACACCGAGCACGATCTCAAATCCGAGGCCGACTGTTTCGGGCTCAAATCTGTCTGCCGTGTCGCGGAATGTATGATAGTAATAGGTGAGCATGGGATTCTGAGCGGCAAAAGTAACGGATTTGATTCCGGCTCTTGTCATCGGGGTGCTGTCGCAGCCGCCGACGGGGTTGTGGATACAGCCGTTTGTCTTGCTCTCAATGCCGAGCTCGGTAAATGTATCCTTGAACATCTGCTCAAGATCCTTATCGAATCTGCACATCTGCCAGTCATCTTTGATGACGACTTCGAAATAATCTTTATCGGCAACGGAGTCGATGTTGATATTCCACGCATTTTTGAGAAGGTCGTCGTTTTTATGCTCTTTTGCAAAAGCCATTGAGCCTCTGAGGCCGACCTCTTCCGAGCCGCAGTTAAGGTCGATTATTCTGCAGTTTTTCGGCATCTTGTCGGGATTCTCTTTGAAGTATCTGGCTACCTCATAGCTGAGGGCGATGCCTGTCGCGTTATCCATTGCTCCTCTTGAAGCGTTTTCTTCGTTGGGGTCGTTCCAGGCAATGATGAAAAATGAGCCGAGAGCGGTGATAAAGGGAACAATGGCCATGGCGAGCTCGAATTTGTGGAAGAAATCGGTAAGATAAACCATGATTGCCCACTGAAGTCTCATTTCAAGAGCGCAGAAATAGATGAGCGCCATGAAAACGGAGATAAGGCACATGCCTATTACGCAGACCGCGCCGAATCCGACCTTGCCGTAAGTGGCGATGAGTGCGGCGATGGGTTTATCTTTTTTCCAGTAGCCGCTTTCGGAGTGTCTCCAGTTCCAGCTTGTATCGGTGTGACCGGAAAGGATTATGGTATAATCATAGTTTCCGTCTTCGGGAACGATTTCGCCGTATGTATTCTGAGAAATCTTTTGCTTGAAAAACTTATCAAACCAGGTGCGGTAAAAGAAACAGGAAGCTACCAGCCAGAAGAGCATAAGAATTCCGAGAGCCGCCATAAGATACCACACGGAAGGAATCGAGTGAGCGAGAAACGCCCCGATACTGAGTATAAGCCCGGTATATCCCGCGTAGGGCAGACCGCCTATGCCTGCTCTGGGCGCTACGGCGAACTCTTCTTTTACGGGTTTGATACCGATTGCTTCAAGCTTTTCCGCCATGTAGGTGTGAAATTTTCTCTCGTTCTCGGTGCCCGGAAGGCGGGAGCCGATGTTTTCGGAAGCGTGAACGACTATATCATACGCTTCATCCTGATATTTTTTATATTCGTCTGACATATTTCCCCTCCTTATAATGATAATTTATTTTATATCAATTCACACTCAATTACAAGATGTTTTGTCAATATTTTTTATGAGTGTCCGGATACACTCATAAATGAAAGGCACGCGGCTTTAAAACCGCGTGCCGTCAATGTTATCTGCCGTAATATCTCAGCGGAAGCTCAAGACCGTTTCTGTCAAGGAGCTCCGCATCCTGCAGTATTTCACCGGCCTTTCCCTGACAAACCAGCTCGCCGTTATTGAGAATCATGACTTTTTCACAGGTGTCGAGGATGAAATCGAGGTCATGTGAAGCGATAAGTTTTGTCTTGTTTATTGAATTCAGTATGTTTATGATTTTTCTTCTGTTTTTCGGGTCAAGAGACGCGCTCGGCTCATCAAGCAGCAGGATTTCCGGCTCCGCCGTCATTACCGTGGCTATGGCCGCGAGCTTTTTTTCACCGCCGGAGAGCTTATGATTGTATTTGTCAATAAGGTATCCGGCTCCGAGAGATTCAAGCGTTTCTTTCGCCGCTTTTTCCGCTTCCGGTCTGCTTTTGCCGTAATTCACCGGAGCAAAAACCATATCGTCAAGCACGGTCGGCATAAACATCTGATTATCGGAATCCTGCAGCAGATACCCGGCGGTTTTGCGTATTACCGGAAGATTCTTTTTGTTCACTTCAGCACCGCCGATTAAAACGGTGCCTTCAAAGTTCAGAAGGCCTAGGGCGGTCTTGAGCAGCGTGCTTTTTCCCGCGCCGTTTGCCCCGACAATGCCGATGTTTTCCCCGGCTTTGACCGAGAATGAAATATCGCGCAGTATGTTTTCTCCGCCGGGGTATCCGGCGCTCACATTTCTGAATTCTATCATAACAACCTCAATGCAGTATAAGATTTCCGATAAGTGACGGTATGCTCCATATTCTCGCCGATATTATAAGAGCGGAGACCGTAACGGCGATTAACGGCGAAAAAGGCGAGAACTTTTTCCCCGAGCCGAAGGTGAATTCTCCGTCAAATCCGCGAAGAAGCATGCATTCATAGATTTCCTGCGATTTATCCGAGCTTCTGAGTATCAGCTGACCGAGGAATGAGCCCCACGCGGGGAAGCGGATTCCCTTTTGCCCGGGAGCTCTGAGCGAATACGCCTGAGACATCACGCTCACTTCACCGAGCATTACTGTTATATATCTGAATGTCAGCATAAGAAGCGAAACAAGGATTTTGGGGAAGTGAAGCCGGCGGAGCGCGAGACATATCTCCTCAACAGGGGTTGAAGCAATAAGAAGGAATGTGGCGAGAAGCGAGAAGATGCCTTTCATTATCATTGTAAGCATTGAAATGACTCCGCCTGTTATGCCGATATTTCCCGCAT
>CADBOL010000023.1 GCA_902796295.1 Oscillospiraceae bacterium | reverse complement strand
TTTTCCATTATATCGGCGAAACTTATAATGCCCTTATAGTAATACTCATATTTTTTCTTTGCGGGAAGCCGCGCGATATCAAAGACAGACGGAGAGGGAAGGTGCCTGCCGCACCAGGCTTTGTAAGCGCATTCATAAGGGCTGTCGCAGTCGGGAGAAATATCCTTTTCAGGCTCTGTTTCACCGGCTGTATCAACATAAGCGTTTATTATGTCAATATTGCCGGGAACATCTTCCTGCATTGCAAAAACGGTTTCCGTGCAGTCCTCAAGAGTGAAAAGCCCTTTAATGTCAAGCTCACCGTAACGGACATAGCCGTTATTGATGTGAAGATTGTAAACGCCTTTGATTTCCAGCCCGTTTTTCATTAGCACAAAGCATTGAAAAGCCATATCGTGAAGGTATATATCATGAAGGGATGTAGAGCTTTTTACCTCGACTATATCCCAGCCGCTGCCGTTTCTGTGCAGAATATCAACGGCGCAGTAAAGCCCGCCCGCAAAGAAACTCGCTTCGCATATATTCTCTGTTCCGGCTTCGATAAGTTCGGCTGTCTTTGCGACCATAAGCGATTTGTCATCGGTATACGGCACCTCGGTGAATTCCCCGAAATAGCCCATGGCAAGGTCTCCGACCAGGTTGCCCGTTTCAAAAACCGCTTCTTTGCCAAGATCCGCCGCCTTTTCGGGCATATATTTATCCATCCAGAGCATTTTGGGGCACTGGATTCCACGGCAGTATCTTGATTTGCTGAGATTCATATTATTCCCTCACATTCGTTGAATTACGGCTTGCTGTGCCCTGATTAAAGAGCGCCGGTTTTATACTTCTATAACGGCTTTGCTTCCGCCGCTTTTATCTTTTGTTACAACAATCTGCCTGTCAATCCTCGATTTGAGCTCGCCCACATGAGAGATTATACCCACAAGGCGGTTGCCCTGAGTCAGCCCCTCGAGTGCTTTCATTGCCTGCGAAAGCGAATCGTCATCGAGTGAACCGAAGCCTTCATCCACAAACATTGTGTCGAGCCTGATTCCGCCGGCGGAGGACTGTATTTCGTCTGAGAGTCCGAGCGCGAGTGAAAGCGAGGCCATGAATGATTCTCCTCCGGAGAGCGTTCTGACACTTCTATCGCTGCCGTTGTAATGGTCGATAACGTCAAGCTCAAGACCGCTCTGGCTGCGGTTGTTACCGGCCTCTCTCCTGCGTTTGAGCTCATACTGACCGCCGGACATAACAAGGAATCTGGTGTTTGCCCTTGCGATAATCCTGTCAAAATAAGTCATCTGAACATAAGTTTCGAGCATTATCTTTTCTTTGCCGTTAAGGTTGCCGTTAGCAGTATCGGAAAGCGATTTTACCCACTGAAGCTTTGCGTCAATCCCGGAAACTTCATCTGCTTTTTTACCTATTTTTTCGAGGATCCCTTCGTTTGCGGAAAGAGCGGTGTTTTCTTTCTGCTGCTTACGGCGCAGAGAATCAAGCTCAGATGTTTTTTCGGAGATTCTGAGTTCTTCCGCCTCAATATCGCAGTCAATTCTGTCTTTGAGCAGTTCTCTGAATTCATTGACTGTATCTCTGAGTGAAGCAACTTCTTTATCCTTATCCTGATATTCTTTATTTGCTTTCTGAATTTCTTCTTCGATATCCGCCTTTTTACCGGTGAGGCTGTCGATGTTTTCTTTTGCCTCGGCTTCGGACGAAAAACCGAGCTTTGCCGAGAGCTCATCGGCGCTTTTTTCCACTTCCGCCTTTTCGGACCCGGCAGCTGCGGCTTTCTTTTCAAGACCGGCAATAACGCTGCTCAGTTTTTCGGCTTCTTCTGACTTGCGGGGAAGGAGCAAATCAATCTCATCTTTTCTCGCGGCTTTTTTCTCCGCGTTTTCAAGCGCGGTCAGTGTTTCCGAAAGACGGCTGTCAAGCTCCTCTTTTCTTGCAGCGAGCGAGCCCGCAATCTCTTCAAATGCCGCGGCTGAAATGACTTTTTCGGCTGATTTAAGCACGCTTTCCTTTTTTTCTTTTATGCGTGCATCGGTCTGACCGCATTTTTCGCTTGCGGAGGATGCAAGTTTTTCCGCTTTTTCAAAAACCGATTTGCATTTTTCGAGATCCTCTTTTGAAGGAGCTCCTTCGGTTTTTGCCGCGGGTGAGGGGTGTGACAGCGAGCCGCATACCGGGCAGGGGATACCCTCGGATAGAGTTTCGGCGAGTATTCCGGCCTGGCCGTCGAGAAACGCCTTGTGCTTTGCATCATAGACGCTCTTTTTTGATTCGGCATCGGCACGCTTTTCTATATAATCTTCCTGCATTCCGGTCAGCTCGCGGCTGAGTTCTTCGATATCGGCAAGCATATCACCGATTTCGGTCAGGGATGCCTTTTCATCCTCAAGAGCCTTCTTTCCGGATTCGAGTTTGATCTTTTCTTCCGGTGCGCTCCTGAGAGTTTCGGCTTCGCTTGTCAGATTTTTAATCTGAGCTTTCACAGAGTCAAGTTTTTCTTTCTCGGAAGAGATACCGGCGGATGTTTCTTCAAGTAATTTATTGATCTGAGCAAGGCGTCCGGTTTTTTCATCGAGTCTTGCATATTCCGGCAGCTCGGCTTTGACAGATGCAATGCGGGATGTAAGCTTTTCGATTTCAGGCTTTTTCTGCTTTTCAATCGCGTCTTTTTCTGCGCCGAGCTTTTCCAGCGCGGGAACTGCCGCTTCAAGCTTCTCTTCAAAATCGCGGAGAGAATCGGCCGCTTTTTGCTGCTCCTCGGCTTTTGCCTTAAGCTCTTTCATTTCGCTTACGGCTTTTTCGGCGGCGGCAATTTCATTTCCGAGCGCGGTCAGGCGGTTATTGCTGTTTTCAATCAGAGAATTGAGCAGCACGGCGGTTTCGCTTAACGTAAGACCTCCGTCTTTTGCTTTTTCAACGTTTAAAGACAGCACATCATCTTCATCGCAGACTATCCCGCCGATATACTGCTTTATGCTCTCATTGGCTCTGCTGCTTTCCTGATCGAGAAGCTTAGCTTCACTTTTGAGATTAGCTTGAAGTTTCAGATAATTATCAGTGTGAAAAATCTTGCGGAATATTTCTTGGCGCTCTTCGGTTGTGGCAAGGAGCAGCTTGAGAAAATCTCCCTGCGCTATCATTGCTATCTGTACGAACTGATTGCGGTCAATACCGATAATGTCGGTTATTGCGGCGGTAACTTCATTGATTTTGGTTACAACGCGCCCGTCGGGGTAATAAAGCTCGGCGTTTGCCTTTTCGGTTGTTTCGCCTTCGCCTCTTGATTTGGGGCGGGTGTAATCCGGATTCCGTTTTACGACATATGTTTTGCCGGCGTATTCAAAAGTCAGCTCCACCTGAGTGGGTGTTTCGGCGTCGGCGTATTTTGAGCGCAGCATGGCCGGATCTCTTTTGTCGCTGCTCGCCTTGCCGTAGAGCGCGTATGTAATCGCGTCAAATATTGTGGTCTTTCCCGCGCCGGTATCTCCGGTAATAAGATATAAGCCGCTTGTGCCCAGCCCGGCAAGGTCAAGCTCCGTTTTGCCTGCATAAGGACCGAAAGCGGACATAACAAGTTTTACAGGTCTCATTCTTCACCCTCCCAGATTTTTTCAATGAGCTTTCCGAGAAACTCTGTCTGTTTATCCGAAAGCTCTGCCCCGTTTTGCTTTGAATAAAGCTCGGAAAACAGCTCGAGCGGAGATTTTCTTTCCGCGTTTTCGGAGCCGGTGATTTCTCCGGCGCTCCTTGTGCGTCTGTTGTCATAATCAAGCTTCATCAGGTTGGTATAAACGACCCTGAGTTTTGATATAGCATCGGGCACGTCGTCCTCATCGGTCAGTGTAATGTGAGTGTAGTCTTCACGGTAGCTTGTGCCGTCATAATAATCTTTGGACATAAGCTCGGAGTATGTGCCTTTGAGCTCAACCAGATCGTGAAGCGGAATAAGCGGAACTGTCCTGACGGTCAGATCGCCTTTATTCCCGATTTCCGCAACGGTGACGGATTTGGTGTGAGAAGCTTCAGAAAAAGAGTATTTGAGCGGAGTGCCGCAGTATCTTATTCTCTGAGAGCCGATATTCTGCGGGCCGTGAATGTGTCCGAGAGCGACATAATCAAAGCCGTCAAATACCGATGCCTCTACGCTGTCCGTACCGCCGACCGAAATATCTTCGGAATCAGATCTCGAAGCGCCGACAACGAACTGATGCGTAATGAGGATGTTTCTGTTTTCATCCGAAATATCCATGCTGTTTACCGCGACGCGCACGGCGTCGGTATATGATTCGATCTCTTCATCGGGAAAAAACCTGCGGACATTTGCCGGCTTTATGAAAGGAAGCATGTAGAAGCAGACTTTGCCGTATTCGTCATCCAGGCAGACGGGGGTAACCTCTCCGTTATAGACGGGAGAGAGATGAATTCCGCTTGATGACATCAGGCGACCTCCGAATGCAAGACGCTCAGGCGAATCATGGTTTCCGCTGATAACGAAAACCTGCAGATCTCTCTTTGAAAGACTGACAAGAAAGTCATCGAGTATTTCGGTGGCTTCTGCCGTGGGAACGGATTTATCATAGACATCGCCGGCTATGATGACGGCGCCGGGCTTTTCGTCATCAATTACGCCGAGGATTTTTTTGAGGATATATTTCTGGTCCTCCGCCATTGAGTATTCATTGACCTTTTTACCGAGATGCAGGTCGGACAAGTGGATAAATTTCATTTTTTCACCCTCAGAATCAGATTTGATTGCTCTGTATAATATGGTATCAGTTTAACCGCGCGAAATCAATGCTTTTGACAAAGATAATTTAAATATGTGCCGGCATTTTTATAATTCAGGCAATGCGGGAAGTTTCTTTTATTTAAGCGTGATTTCTTTTGACATGTTTGTGAAGAAATCGCGGAAAAGCGTATAGTCCAGCGCAGTGAAATCCGCTTTATCCTCAAGCTCCGGGCGGCTGAGAAGCATACGAAGAGTTATCAGCACGGCGATTTCGTGCTTGCAAAGGCAGTCGTCATTGAACGGACAGGAGCAGAACATGCCCGAGACGGTTTTGCCGTCAAATTCAAACTCCGTTTTATAGATACTTTTGCCTTTTATGAAGGCTGTGCCTCTGCCGTTTATGAGCGAGAAATAAAGGACCTTACCGTCGGTGCAGTAATCGAGAGCGGGCATGATTTTGTCACAGTCGACACATTCGCTCTCTTCAAAATCCGTAAGGTCAACGCTCCATCCGTCTCCGCAGACTATTTCCTCTTCCTCATCGTTTTCGGGGTCGCGCGGAGGAATCATTAACGATGCGAATCTTTCGGCGTCGAGATTTGTGTCAAAGCTTATCATCTTGTCGTTGGCGCGGATAAATCTGCCCGTGACATGAAGATCATTCTTTGCTATTACCTTTCTGTATTTGTTTTTGTCAACCCGGAAATGCGTGGTGACGCTTTCGACCAGCCCTCTTTTACCGTAGTATTTGCCGGATACAAAAACTCTGTCTCCGGGCTCGAGATAAAACTCGTCATTGTAATAATCGAGCGCCGGGCCCGAACCCTCAAACCTGACCTTTGCAATACAGCTGACAGGCTCTTTTGTTTCGGCCGGAGCGGCTTCAACAGTTACCGCACCGCCGTCTCCGTTTTCCGCCGTGTCTGCGAAGCCTATCACGTTTTTTCTTATGAAACTCATGATTCTTCCTCCTTTTACTGTGTTTCCTCGCACAAAGCATACAGGGCGCTTAAATCAACTCCGATTATTTCTCCGATTGTAGCGCTGTGCTTCGGCGTATCAACATATTTATCAATGTGTTCTTTTGCTTTAAGATATTTTTCTTTGATTGCCATGGTCTGAAGCAGATATGCCGTGTTTCTGGCATCATCGCGCGCGCAGTGCATTCTGCCTTCGATTCCGACAGACACTTCCGTGAGAGCATATTCGAGCGACGGCTTTCTGCTCTTGCGGAAAACTCTCGTATAAAGGCGCTGGATATCGCGCCAGTGTTTGTCGCATAAAACGGACTGTTTCTTTTCCACGCCCTTATATCTGCATTCTTTTACAATCTGATATTTGTCGTTTTCCGACCACTGATAGATTCTGAAGGCATCATCGCCTATCCAGGCGGTGAGCATGTCGAGTGCTTCGTCAAACGAGGGGGCGCTCTCAAGCTGACTGCCGTCTATCCCCGTAAGATTGCGGATTTCTTTTGTAACGCAGGAATGTTCGGGCTTTACATATACATCGAAGGAATCTACAATCCTGTATTCCCCGTCGAGTTTCACAGCCCCGATTTCGATGGTTTCCTGCATAAGTTTTTTGCAGATGTCTTTCTTTTCCACAGGGGTGAATTCGAGATCAACAATTATATGCTGCATAGCTTTGAACCTCCGTCTGTTTTGTCTTTTACGTTCTGACTGTATTATAAAACATTTTCGGTCCAATAAAACGGATTTCCAAACGGTTTTTGCGATTTTTCCGATCTTCACAAAAAAAACAGCCACCCGTCAAGCGGATGGCTGTTTACTGCCGAAAAATACCGCCGGTAATAGCCGGCGGTATTGATTCTTTTATGCGAGCACTTTTTTCTTTTTGCCTGCGGATTTCACTGCGAGGCCCGAAATCAGTGCTCCGGCAGCGAGGCCTGCAGCTCCCGTAAGGGCGAGAGTGCCCGTGCTGAATGTTGAGCCGGCGGCTTCGGATGTTTTTGCGGAAGAGCTGTCAACCTTAAAATAAACCATTACCTGCTGTGCTTTCTTGTTCCAGTCATACAGCTCGCTGTTAAGGTTGAATGCCGAGCCCGAGCCGAACATATGAATACCGGTTGTGTATCCTGCGGGTATTTCCGCCTGAACACCGTTCTTATAAACCTTTGCAACCAGTGATTTTGCAAGTATCGGAGCAAATGTATCGCTCTTCTGAGCGTAGAGGGCGAGCCACTGTCTGCCCACATCTCCGTTCATATCAGCGCATGTGCCGAGCATATTATAGTATTTATCGTTCTGCGTCCTGTTGCACTCAACGGCTTTATAGTAAGCACTCTGATTTTTGAGAACAATCCTGTTTCCGTTTTCATCAAAGGCGGTGATATCTTTTTCATCAACCATATAGTGCGGAATCGGAGTGAAATCAACATGATAGTAGTTCATCATATCTTCATATGCGAGCCAGGTTGTAACAAACGCAAGGATTGCCATTGCAACGCCGAAGCCGAGAGTAAGCCACTTTGCAACCGATGCTCTTGTGGCATAGATTTCATCGAAATAAATAATTTTATCCACGCGCTTAATGCCTTTGTCAGTTGAATACACAACCTTGCAGAGATTTTCAACTTCTTTGGGGTTATTTGCTCTTGCTATCAGGAAATGGGCGGCTTCGGATCTGAAAGAAAACTCTGTCCAGCTGATCGCGGATGCCGTAAAAGCGAGGAAAGCGGCACCGGTAACAGCAGCCATTACAACGGTCCATTTGCTTAAAGCCGTGTTTTCCGCTTCGTCAACGCCGATGGTGACGTCGCTGCGAAGAGCGTCGCTTGTGAGGGCAACGCCGCCCTTTTCATAGATGGTACGGTCAATGCCGTCATAAACGGAATTTTCCGCTATATCATCAAGGCCGGTATCCTTGTAATTCTCGGGCTCGCTGAGCGCTGCAATCATATATTCGCGGATTGTTACAAAATCGAGACCTGCTCTCTGACCGTCTGAAAGAGAGGAAACAAGGGGATAAACGGCGGAAATATTTTCCGAAATCTCTCCGCTGTCCTGCGTAAAGAAATCAAGCAGGGTGCCTTCGCCGTATTCATAGTTTTCAAGAGCATCGTGAATACCGACGATTTCAGAGGCGTTCATCATTTCCATGGCTTTTTCCTGAGCCGCGGTGTAGGCGTTTGCCGCTTCAATAACTTCGTCTCCGGGTGTGTTTTCGTTTATCTTTTCAAATCTGTCATAAGTATCGCTGATTGCTTTTTCGTCAAAATTATCCAGGGCTTTTTTGTATTCGTCATATTTCAAAAGCTCGCTTCTGAAATCATCCCAGCTGTTGAGAATCTTTTTTGCATCGCTTTCAAACATCTTTGCGATTTCGGATTCGGCGTCTGTGGGTAGCATATCTGTCGATTTAAGCAAATCATCGTATGTTACGCCGGCAAAACGGTCAAGCCAGGTGTCGTCATTCGTATCGGCGGCTCTTGCGATGAGATTTTCCATCATAAGAGTTGCCTTGCCGTTTGACTGAGCAAGAATTGTGAGAATGTCGGCGTGATTTTTCTTTTCATTATCGGAGAGCTTTGCACAGGCCTTGCTGTTTTCTTTGATGAGATCTGTTTTTTTCCTGTCGGCCGCAGGAAGAGCGTTATATGCTTTCAGGCCCATTTCGTATATGGTTTCATTTACAAACAGGTCGCCGAGCCCTTTGCCTGTATCATCGTCAATAAACTTGTTGAGCACTGCTTTTATGTATTCCGCTCTCTGCCTGTTTGAGGGGTTCTCTGATTTGAGATTTTCCCTGTATTCGTTTATTGCAGCAAGGAAATTATCTACAAAGGGGATAATCTGCGCTTTCATCTGCGTTTCCATAAGGGCCTCGTACTCCTGCACGGAATAGCCGCCCTTCATATTCATAAGGGCAAGGTCGGATATGGCTTCGCTGCGGTTGGTTGTGGTTTTGTAACCGAGGAAGATGCATTTTTCGCCTTTTGAGCCGAGACCGCCGCCGGCATTCTGATTGAGGTCAACCCTTTTGCCGTTTTCATCGGTAAGAATTTTATAGCCTTCAAGGGCCGCCGCGGCTTCGGGTGCCTTTTTACCCATACCGATTTTTACTTCGCTTATGTATTCGGGCACGGAGTCCGCGAATACCTGCGCGGGCAGAGAGCCTGCGATTGTAAGCGCAAGCAGCAGGGCGGTGATAATTAAAACCATTCTTTTCATATATTTACCTCAATTCCCTTTTTATTTTAAGCTTCTGCCTGTTTTTTGTTCTTTTTACCTGCGCTTTTCACTGCAAGGCCCGAAATTAATGCTCCTGCGGCAAGTCCGATGACTGCCGTGACGGCAAGGTGGCCCGCCGTGAAGTTAGAGCCGGCAATGCCTGCGGGTTTAGCCGAAGAATCGGTTTTGAAATAAACAATAACCTGCGGGGCTTTCTTGTTCCAGTCGTAAAGTTCGCTGTTAAGGTTAAATGCCGAAGCACTGCCGAACATATGCATTCCCGTTGTGTAGCCTGCGGGAAGGTTTGCGTCATTTACTTTGACGAGCAGTGAATCCGCAAGAATCGGAGCATAAACATCGCTCTTCTGCGCATAGAGCGCGAGCCATTGTCTGCCCACATCGCCGTTCATATCGGCACAGGTGCCGAGATTTTCATACATTTCGTCTTTTTCCGTTCTGTTGCACTCAACTGCTTTGTAGTAAGCGCTCTGATTCTTAAGAACAACTTGATTTCCGTTTTCGTCAAAGGCGGTTATATCTTTTTCGTCAACCATATAGTGCGGAATCGGAGTGAATTCAACCTTGTAGAAATTCACCATATCACGGTAGGCAAGGTAGGTGGTAACAAGTGTCAGGATAACTACCGCAACGCCGAGACCTATTGAAAGGCTTTTGCTGATAGCGGTTCCAGATGTGGCTTTGTTGTAGGGATCTCTCCATTCGGGGTGTTCGCTTTCGTCAAAAACATCCTCTATGCCCCAGCCGCCGAATTGAATGTCGCCTTTTAAGCCCTTATATGCCGGATTATTGCCCCATATCGTTTCAAGAAGCGATCTGTGATTGTTAATCTGCTCTGTAAGGGCTGAAAGTTTTGCAGAATATTCTGTCCAGTAAGATACGGAAGTTGCCAGTGCAACAAAAGTAAGACCGGTGACAAGCATAGCGGCTACGGTCCATAAGCTCAGAACGCCGTCATCTGCAGCTTCATTAATCGCACCTGCCCTGAGCGCCTCACTTGTAAGAGCAACGCCGCCCTTCTGATATATTTCCCGGTCAACGCCGTTGTAGATTGATATTTTTTCAAGAGAGTCAAGGTCCGCCCCGCTGTACCCCTCTTCATCCGTTATTGCCATGCAGATAAGTTCTTTAAGCGAAACAAACTCAACGCCGGCACGCTGACCTTCGGAAAGGCAGGCAACAAGAGGATAAAGCACCGATATATCTTCCGATATTTCATCCGCGGGGCGCATAAAATAGTCGAGCAGGGTGCCGTCTTCATACTCGTATTCAGACAGCTTTTCGTATATCGCAACGGTTTGCGCGTCATATGCCGCATCAAACAGATCGGTCTGCGCGTCAACGAAATCGCCGAGCACGGTTTTTGCTTCATCAAGGGTTGCGTTATCGCCGATGTTTTCCGCCGCTTCAAAAGCCTCTTTAAAATCATCGTTATCCAAGTTGTTCAAGGCCTTTTTAGCTTCGGAACAGTTTTCCAGGTCTTCACGGAGCGCATCCCACATTTTCAGGATTTTTCTCGCGTCACTGTCATACATCTTTGCAAGTTCCGATCCTGCGTCTGTGGGAAGCATATCAAACATATCCGCAAGCGACGCGTCGTTTACGCCCGCAAGGCGGTCAAGCCAGGTGTCTTCGCTGCTGTCGGAGGCTCTGGTGATAAGGTTTTCAATCATCAGGGTTGCCTTGCCGTTTGCCTGTGCGAGAATTGTGAGGATGTCAGCGTGATTTTTTCTGTCGGCTTCCGGAAGAGCGTTATAAGCCTTTACGCCCATTTCATATTTTGTATCGCTGAGCAGAAGCTCGCCGAGACCTTTGCCGCCGCAGTCATCGTCAGTGAATTTATCGAGAATATCGTGCACATACTGCGCTCTCGCGTGATTAGCCGGATTGGAGGAATGATAATTCTCTCTGTATTCGTCAATTGCCGCCAGGAAGTTTTCAACAAGCGGGATAATCTGCGCTTTCATCTGTGTTTCCATAAGGACCTCATAATCCTGCACGGAATACCCGCCCTTCATGTTCATAAGAGCAAGGTCGGTTACGGCTTCGCTGCGGTCGGTTGTGGTTTTATAGCCGAGATATACGACCTTTTCGCCTTTTGAGCCGAGACCGCCGCCTGCATTCTGGTTGAGGTCAACGGGGTTGCCTTTTTCATCGGAAAGAATCTTGTACCCTGCAAGCGCCGCCTCGGCGTCTTTTGCCTCTTTGCCCATACCGATTTTTACTTCGCTTATGTATTCGGGCACGGAGTCCGCGAATACCTGCGCGGGCAGAGAGCCTGCGATTGTGAGCGCAAGCAGCAGGGCTGTGAAAACAAGCACGATTTTTTTCATAATGAATATCCTCCGGGAATATCATTTTTTTACATCATTATAATAACATTGCAAGGGTGACAAAAAGGTGACATTTTTTATACGACGTATCAGACGCAAAAATAAAACTCCCGGATTTTGCTTCGCAGCAGGAATCCGGGAGCCTGTTATTATTTGATTATTCCCACTCTACAGTGGCGGGAGGTTTTGCCGTGATATCATAAACCACTCTGCCGATTGACCTGACTTCATTCGTGATGCGGTTTGATGCCTGAGCGAGTATATCGAAAGGTATTCTCGCGAAATCCGCGGTCATGAAATCATCTGTCGTTACTGCCCTGAGGGCGAGTGTGTAGCCGTATGTGCCCGCGTCGCCCATAACCCCGACGGTGCGGCAGTTTGTGAGCACGGTGAAATACTGATTGATTTCTCCGGAAAGACCAGCGCGGGCGATTTCCTCCCTGAATATAGAATCTGATTCTCTGAGAATATCGAGTTTCTCTTTTGTGACCTCGCCTATAATCCTGATTGCGAGACCGGGGCCCGGGAACGGCTGACGGCTGACAAGCTCTTCGGGTATTCCGAGCTTCCTTCCGACTTCTCTGACCTCATCCTTGAAGAGATTTCTGAGCGGTTCGACTATTTTGTCAAACTTTATAACATCCGGAAGTCCGCCGACGTTGTGATGCTTTTTTATTACCGCAGCGTCTGCGTTTCCGCTCTCAATCACATCGGGATAAATGGTTCCCTGAACGAGCACATCGACTTTTCCGATTTTTTCGGCGACATCTTCAAAAACTCTGATGAATTCTTCGCCGATTGCTTTCCTTTTTTCTTCGGGAGAGATGATCCCTCTGAGCTTTCCGAGGAATCTTTCTTCGGCATTGACTCTTATGAGATTGAGCCCCATTTTTTCTTTCATCACACGCTCAACCGTATCTCCCTCATCTTTTCTCAGGAGACCGTGGTCAACGAAAACACAGATGAGATTGCTGCCGATTGCCCTGTGCAGAAGCACCGCCGCGACAGAAGAGTCCACTCCTCCCGAGAGCGCGCACAGCACTTTCTTTCCGGCAAGCTCTTCACTGTATTTTTTTACGGATGAAGATATGAAATCATCGGCGGTCCAGTCGTCTTTACACCCGCAGATGCCGAAGACGAAATTTCCGATTATTTTTTTGCCGGATTCAGTGTGAGTCACCTCGGGGTGAAACTGCACGCCGTATATCTTGCGGCCGGAGTCGGAGAGAGAAGCGCAGGGGCAGTTATGTGTATACGATGTGATTTCAAAACCCGGCGGGGGAGATTTGACATAGTCCGTGTGACTCATCCAGCATATGCTTTTTTCGGGGATTCCCTCAAACAGAGAATCCTGTTTCATCGTGATTTCGGTTTTGCCGTATTCGCTGATCCCGTCGGCGCTGCATATTTCGCCGCCCGCCATATGAGCGATAAGCTGACAGCCGTAGCAGATTCCGAGCAGGGGAATGCCGGCTTCAAGTATCTCCGGGGAGTAATGCGGCGAATCTTCATCATAAACGCTGTTTGGTCCACCGGTGAAAATAACGCCCTTGTATGCTCTTTCTTTTATTTCAGACGGGGATATTCTGTTATAGGGAATAATCTCGGCATAAACACCGGCCTCCCGCACACGGCGTGCGATAAGCTGGTTATATTGACCGCCGAAATCAAGCACAAGAATCTTTTCCATTATTAATCCCTCTCAGGTGGAAACCCGCAGAACGCCGATTCTGCGGGTTTCCGAAGTGTGTATGAGTCAAAAGAACTGAAGATGTCAGTTTCAGCAGACGCCCTGAGCCATCATGGCGTTGAGCACCTTTTCAAATCCGGCAATATTCGCGCCGGCGACATAGTTTTTGGCAAGGCCGTATTTCTCGGCGGCATCGGACATGTTGTGGAAAATATTTACCATAATGTCTTTGAGCTTGGCGTCAACCTCTTCAAAGGTCCAGTTGAGACGCTCGGAGTTCTGAGACATTTCAAGAGCGGATGTGGCAACGCCGCCTGCGTTTGCGGCCTTGGCGGGAGCAAGAAGGATTCCGTTTTCCTGAAGGTACTTGACCGCTTCCGCGGTGGTGGGCATATTGGCACCTTCCGCGACAGCTATGCAGCCGTTGGCAACAAGTGCTTTTGCGTCATCGATACGAAGCTCATTCTGAGTGGCGCAGGGAAGGGCTATATCCGCCTTTACGCTCCATACGCCTCTGCCCTCGTGATATTCTGATGACGGACGATATTTCTTATACTCTGTAAGCCTCTGACGGTTTACTTCCTTGATTTCTTTCAATGCGGCAACATCTATACCATCCGGGTCATAAACCCATCCGTTTGAATCGGAGCAGGTCAGTACCTTTGCGCCGAGCTGAGTCGCTTTTTCTATTGCATAGATCGCGACGTTGCCCGAGCCGGATACAACGGCTGTTTTACCGGCTATATCAGTTCCGTTGCATTTAAGCATTTCCTCGGTCAGATAGAGCAGGCCGTAGCCTGTCGCCTCTGTTCTCGCGAGGGATCCGCCGTAAGCGACGCCCTTTCCTGTGAGAACGCCCTCGTGCAGGCGCTTGATGCGCTTGTAAGCGCCGAACATATAGCCTATTTCTCTGGCGCCCGTGCCTATATCGCCTGCGGGTACGTCTGTGTCGGCACCGATATATTTGTAAAGCTCAAGCATAAAATTCTTGCAGAAGGACATAATCTCTCTGTCGGTTTTGCCCTTGGGGTCAAAATCTGAGCCGCCCTTTGCGCCGCCGATGGGAAGACCGGTGAGCGAATTTTTGAAAATCTGCTCGAAGCCGAGGAATTTGATTATGCTGATATTGACCGACGGATGAAGTCTCAGACCGCCTTTGTAAGGGCCGATCGCGTTGTTGAACTGAACGCGGTAGCCGGTGTTTACATGGGCATTGCCGTTTCTGTCAATCCACGGGACGCGGAATATTATCTGTCTGTCGGGCTCAACGAGTCTCTCGAGAAGAGCGTCGCGCCTGTAAACATCTTCTTTCGGCTCGATGACCGGGCGCAGAGACTCAAGGACCTCTG
>CADBOL010000022.1 GCA_902796295.1 Oscillospiraceae bacterium | reverse complement strand
TCTACTCCGAGCGCATAAAGAGTCATGGCCGCGATATCCCTGTTTCTGGTCTTTTCTTCCATTTTGCCGCCCTTGACGACCGTCTTGCCTCTGACGGCGAGAGTTACCTGTGTTTCTCTCTGGGTCATACCGCCGTGGCCGCCGGTAATCATGTGTCCGTGGTCGGCAACGACTATAAAGAGCGAATCGTCAATCAGGCCGTTTCTCTCTATCGAGTCATAAACTCTGCCGAGATAGCCGTCAACGGTCTTTATCTGATTGAAGTATTCCTCTGCCTTGCTGCCGTAGGAGTGTCCCTCGTGGTCAACGCTGTCAAACTGAACGAAGAAGAGAGCGGGGGAATTGCCGGCGTCAAAATATTCGCAGATGGCGTCGGTGAGCCTTTCGTCATCGCCTATATTTACTTTGGTAACTCCGACATCCGTTTCGATGATACCCTTGTTGATATTATTCCAGTTTACATATGAAGCGAGCTCGGCGTCGGGCATTGCCTTGCGCAGATATGTGAATACGGTCGGAAACTCCGTATCGCTCTTGCGCTCGTTATCGTCTGTCACGCCGTTCTGAAGGCCGGTCCTGAATATCGAAACGCCGGTGAGAATAGCTCCCCAGTTCGGTGCGCTGTCTGTCTTGACTTCCGCCTTGGCCTTGTAGTTGACGGCTCCGTCTTTGAAAATGCGGTCAAAATTAGGAGTATCGGTTTCGCCTATGAATCTGCCTGCGCCGTCAATGCCGATAATGAATACGTGCTTGTAACCGCCCTGAGTCTTTGCCGTTTCAGCGGCAAAAGCGGGCATAATCATACAGAGCGTGAGCAGAGCGGCAGTTAAAATGCAAATGATTTTTTTCATAACGGATTATCCTTTCTTCTTGTAAAGCTTTGATGTCTTTTTGATTTGTTTCAGATATTCATCCCTGACACTTTCGGGTGAAATAATCTCGCAGTCATCGGCAAAGCCGAAAACCCAGGCGTAAAACTGCGGGCTAATCTGAGCCTTTACGCTGATGGTGAAATGATCTTCACCGTCGGGAACAACGGTGATATTTTTGCCGAATCTGTCGATTACAACTCCTACGAGAGTGTTTCTGAATCTGATTTTTACGATTTCCTCTCTGCCGCTGTACATGCCGAAAATCTTGACATTATACTGTGACATATCAATCTTTTCAAATTCTTTTTTGCCCTCTCTGGGCGTTTCCGTAATCGAGATTCTGTCCATCTTATCCACGCGGAAGTGCTTCATCGCTCCCGCCTCGTGGTCATAGCCGAGCAGATAATAGTTTTCATCATCCATAATCAGGGCAAAGGGGCTTACAAGATAAGGGGAGCCGCCGTGTTTATAGACCGATGATTTCTTTAAATCATAGGTGAAATACTTGTAGCTTATCGCCTTGTCGTCATTGATTGCGGCCGAAATGTAGTCAACATTGTTAAAGACGCTCTCGCGCATGGATTTTACTCTGTTGGTAACAAATACCTGTCGCTGCAGCTGACTTGCCTCATAGATATTTGTGAGACCCTCGAGCTTTGAGATGAGATGGATGCTCTTTTTTTCGGGGATGAATTTTGAAGATTGGACCGAGTCAACGAGCAGCTTTATCTCGCTCAGGTCAAATTCGTGAGAGGCGCAGTAATATCCGCCGTTTTTGCCGCGGTTCAGGACTATGTCTTCGCCGTAGAACCTGAGCAGATTGATATCGTCATAGATAGTCTTGCGCTCCGAGCTGATATCAATCGAATCAAGGTAATCCGTAATTTTTGCAACGGAAACGGTGTGATTTTCATCGGTGTTTCTGCGCAGATAATCCATAAGACGGATAATGCGCAGTTTCTGATTTGCCGATTTCGCCATCGCATTACCTCCTGTACGATTTAATGTACTTATATTCTATACATTTACAGTGCCTTTGTCAATCATTACGGAGAAATATTTAATGTGCAATTAGCAATGTGCAATGTGCAATTGAAAATTAATAATTGATAATGGTAAGGTCAGCACATAGGTAAGCCGATAGTGTCAGCACATAGGTAAGCCAGTGGTAAGTACATGCTGACCTTGTCAAGGTGGAGATTGCTGTGCAATACAACCTTGACAATGGACAAAAGATATAATTGAACAAGAGGCGTAAGCACGATAGGGCTTACTGCCCTTAATCGTAAATCAATCTGATTTTAATTCATTGAGCGGATAAAAACAACAGGAATCGAGATCAATTGTACCGAGCAAGAAATCAGCCAAAAAAACTTGATAGCTATGTCCCTCATCAAGCGGTTTCAAGCCGACGTGCCAACCGCGAAGTGCGAATCCGATTGTAATTCTGATTCCGTTGAGAATGATTTCTCCGCCGTGTGTTACCTTTCGGACGAGAAAGCCCATCGGGTATTCCAGTTCATCATAATCTCCGGTGTATTTCCGTTCGGACTTTACGTATATCTCATCCGGTGTTTTCATTCCGATTGCCTCATTTGGCCTGATAGAATTGTATTCCTGCACCCATGCGTCAAGAACCTTCTGATTTGCGGAAACACCACCGGGTATTTTGCCCTCGATCTCATCTGCAATATCTTTGTGCATACGTTCCAAAGATCCGTTCTGCTCGGGATGTCCCTTCAGCGAACGATCCGGCAGAATGCCGAGCGTGATCCACCAAACAGAGAGTGTCGTTAGGTTCAAAATACCGTTTGGAGCGGCAAAAGGCGCACCGTTATCGCTGTGAATAACCTTCGGGAGGCCGTATTCCCTAAACAAATCCGTCATGACCGCCCGGACGGCAACAGAGGTTTTTGACTGTATCAGCCTGACACACAGAATTTTACGACTGTATCTGTCACGCACGGTGAACGGTTCGCAGATCTCTCCGCTGGATTTCCACCAACCTTTGAAGTCAATGCTCCAAACGTCATTTGCGGCTTGCGCCTGTATTTGCTGTTGCAATCGAGGGCAGTCAGATGAAGAGGGCGGTCTCCTCTTTCGAGTTTTTACGAGACCTGCTTTGTCGAGGATCCGCTTCACGCTGGAAAGTGATGGTACACTTTTCTGCGGATATGCTTTTGCGTAAATCTCCCGAATCTTTTTCGGTCCCCACGCCAAGTGGGCGTTCTTGATCCGGATCAGCTCAGCTGCTGTATCTCCATCGATTTCGTTTTGCGACATCCTGGCGCGTGACTGTTCATACAATCCGATTTTGCCTTGTTCGTAAAAACGGTTTTTCCATTTGTGACCCGTTTTTTCAGAAATTCCAAACTCTGCACATAGATGCTTGAACGGCTTTTCCTGTTTCAGCATTTCTTGGATAAACAATTCTTTTTGTTCCATTTTATCGGTTTCCTTCCACGGCATAATATCCACCTCTTTCTGTGTCCATTATACCTGAAGACTTACCGATGTGATGAACCTTTCACTTACCTATGTGCTGAGCTTTTCTACTTACCGATGTGATGAACCCGCACCCGGTCGCTTCGCTCCGATTATAATCAATCGCAATGCGATTCCGAATTGGCCCTCTCCACGATCGGAGAGGGTGCCCCGAAGGGGCGGGTGTGGACGATAAAGGGGGCAGGTGCCCCGAAGTGGCGGGTGTGGTCGATTAATCATTATCCAAGGCTTAAAAACAAGCCTTTCAAACTGTTATCCCGCCGGTGCGGATATCATCCGACCGCCTCAGGGATATGCTCAGAATAAAACAATCTTAAAAAGAAAAACACCGGGCGCAAGGCCCGGCATTTTCCCGTTCTGTTAAGGAGTACATTTGTATATGTATTATATTGTTTTTGTCTGCCGATAATCAGACCGCGTTTCTGTAATTGCCCACGACTCTGAGCTCGTTATTCACGCTCAGGTCATAGTTGAGGCAGGCGATATACGCCTCGCTGTCTGTTACAGAGTAAGCTATTCTCTCACTGCAGCAGGGGCAGAGAGTTTCGCTTCTTTCACAATTTTCGGTCTGCGCGATGAGACTTCCGCATTTGAGACACCAGATTTTCATTTTACAGCCATCCTTTCTTATTCAGGAGAGGTTTGCCGCACTTCTCCTATCAGTGTTATAAACTCACCGGTCTGTTGCGTAAAACCCGATATGTTTATAAATTGTTTACAAACCGGGGATTTGCTCTCGCTTTTTCTCATCCCCTTGAGTGTATTATATAAAACATTCGGTCCCATAAAACGGATTTACAACTATCTTCCTGCCGTTTTTTTCGATTATTTTCAGTCAGCTTTTTGCCGCCTGACCGAAAAAATCAATGTGAGTTTTTTTACTGATTTTCGGTTTTTTTCTTACGGCCTTCCGGCCGTCTGTATCTTACAGCTGCATATTACCACAAAAATCCGGGATAATCCGCATCTTGTCGCGAACGGCACATTTTCCGCCGTGAACGTGAAAACGATGTTTCAATAAAGCTTAAACCTGACATTTAAAAATAAAAGCTCACGGATTCAGATGAATCTCCGTGAGCTTTATATAAATAATTAATTAAATACTGAAATTATTCATTATGTTTATGCAGAGCGAATTAAAACAGTCCCGAAATTACGCCGTTTTCATCGACATCGATATTCTCGGCAGCCGGTACTCTCGGAAGGCCGGGCATCGTCATGATGTCGCCGGTGAGCACGACTATGAATCCCGCGCCCGCGGAGACCTTTACATTCTTGATGGTTACGATAAAGTCCTCGGGAGCGCCCGGGAGAGTCGGATCATCGGTGAATGAATACTGTGTCTTCGCTATGCAGACCGGGAGTTTGTCATAGCCGAGGTCGGTCAGAGTTTTAATCTGCTTGAGAGCGGGAGGAGTGATATTGATATCCTTGCCTCTGTAAACATTCTGAACTACTGCGCGGATTTTATCGGCAATGCTCAGGTCATCGGCGTAGGAGAATGAGAAGGTGGAGTTATCCTCTTCGCAGAGTCTCACAATCTCTTCGGCGAGTGCTTTGCCGCCTTCGCCGCCGTCTGCCCATACTGTTGAGAGAACGGTGTTGACGCCGAGCTCTCGGCATTTTTCGATTATGAAGTCAATCTCTTTATCTGTGTCGGTCGGGAATCTGTTGACAGCGACCACGCAGGGAAGCTTATAGACATCCTTGATGTTTGACACGTGACGCAGGAGATTGGGAATGCCCTTTTCGAGAGCTTCGAGATTCTCGGCCGCAAGCTCTGTCTTTGCGAGACCGCCGTGCATCTTGAGAGCGCGCACGGTAGCAACCATTACGAC
>CADBOL010000021.1 GCA_902796295.1 Oscillospiraceae bacterium | reverse complement strand
GTAATGGATAACGGCAGAATCACGGATTACGGCACTCACGAAGAGCTGCTCGAAAAGAGCGAAATTTACCGTGAGGTTTATGAAGAGCAGACGAACGGAGGTGACTTCGATGAGCAGTAGGATTCCTCCAAAAGCCGCTCCCTCGGGCGGAGCCGTTCCGCAGGGAAAGCCGAAGCTTGATATCGGCATCCTCAAAAGGATAATAAAATCACTCATCGGGTTTTACCCGAAACTTGTTCCGCTGGTTATATTCTGTATCATCTTCTCGGCGGTTACCGCCGCGATGCCCGCTCTGTTTACGCAGAATGTGGTTGCTCTGATTGAGAAATGGTATGTTACCCGCGACTGGGCGGGAGCCAAAGCGGAAATACTGCCCAAAATACTCATACTTGTCGGCATGTATCTGCTCGCGATTATCTCATCTCTCGCTTTCACTCAGATCGGCGCATATATAACACAGGGCTTCCTCTATAAAATGAGAGGCGCAATGTTTGAAAAGATGCAGAGCCTGCCCCTGAGATATTTTGACAGGAAAAAGCACGGCGATATCATGAGCCGTTACACAAACGATATTGACACCCTTCGCCAGCTCGTTTCGCAGGCGATACCAACTCTGCTCCAGGCGGGAGTGGTGGTTGTCGCGGTGCTGTTCATAATGCTGTGGTTCAGCCTGTGGATGACGCTCGTTGTCGTCTGCGGAGTTATCGCCATAATGCTCGTTTCGGGCAAGATAGGCGGCGGCAGCGCAAAATTCTTCGTGCGTCAGCAGGCGTCTCTCGGCAGAGCAGAGGGATTCGTTCAGGAAATGATGAACGGCCAGCGAGTAATAAAGGTATTCAATCACGAGGAGCAGAGCAAGAAGGATTTTGACGAGGTCAATAATGCTCTCTACAATGACAGCTTCAAGGCTCACGCCTTCGCGAATTCGCTCGGCCCCATCATATTCAATATAGGCAACCTGCTCTATGTTCTCGTTACGGTGGTCGGAGGTCTTCTCCTTCTCTCGGGCGTCAAGAATGTGAGCATATCGGGCATGGCGTTTTCGGTAAGTCTCATAGTGCCCTTCCTCGGCATGACGAAGCAATTTACGGGCAACGTAAACCAGGTGGCCCAGCAGTTCAACACCGTTGTAATGGGTATGGCGGGCGCAGGCAGAGTCTTTGATCTGCTCGACGAGACACCCGAGGTTGACGACGGCTATGTAACCCTCGTCAATGTGAATATCGCCCCCGACGGCACAATAACCGAGAGCGATAAGCGCACGGGAAAATGGGCGTGGAAACATCCCCATAAAGACGGCACTCTCACCTACACCGAGCTCAAAGGCGATGTCCGCCTCAATCAGGTGGATTTCGGATATGTTGAAGGCAAGCAGGTGCTCTATGATATCAGTATATTTGCCGAACCCGGTCAGAAGGTCGCCTTTGTCGGCGCGACAGGTGCGGGCAAAACCACAATCACAAACCTGCTCAACAGATTCTATGATATCGCGGACGGCAAAATCCGCTATGACGGCATAAACATAAACAAGATCAGAAAGGCGGACCTGCGCCGCTCGCTCGGAATAGTACTCCAGGAAACGAATCTTTTCACCGGCACCGTTATGGAAAATATCCGCTACGGCAGACTTGACGCCACGGATGAGGAATGTATCGAAGCGGCGAAGCTCGCGGGCGCGGACAGTTTCATAACCCGTCTGCCTCACGGCTACGATACGGAGCTCACGAATAACGGCTCCAATCTCTCACAGGGCCAGAGACAGCTTATCGCCATAGCAAGGGCGGCTGTTGCCGACCCGCCGGTTATGATACTTGACGAGGCGACATCTTCTATAGATACCAGAACCGAAGCGATGGTACAGGCCGGCATGGATAAGCTGATGGAAAACAGAACCGTTTTCGTCATCGCACACCGTCTCTCGACCGTCATGAATTCGGATGTGATAATGGTTCTCGACCACGGCAGGATCATCGAGCGCGGAAGCCACGAAGATCTGATTGCAGCCAAAGGAACATATTATAAACTTTATACAGGATCATTTGATGCGGAATAAAAAAAGACTCGCCTTCGGGCGAGCCTTTTTATTTGTAACGGGTAATTCCGGGATATATTGACCATACCGGGTTTTCGGATTCAGTTATTTCAGCAGTTTCTTTATCACTTTTTCATCCGCGCGGGGCAGAAGTTCTTTCAGCCGGGAAAAGAGGATTTCATACGATTCCTCCGGTTCCCTTGAATAGACTCTGCCGGTGAAATCTTCACCCATCAGAGCTTCCGGGGTCGAGTATTCCGCGACTCCCCAGCCGTAGGTATTGCCGTTTTTGTCAAGCTGATACACAAAATCGCTGATGACGGCGTAGCACTGCGACTGAAGCCGTGTGATGACCGTGTCAAACCCGGTTTTGCCGCCCCTGACATATCCGCCTTTATATTTGAGGCGCTTTGAGATTACGGGAGAGTTTTCCGCGAGCAGGTCATAGAGCTGCTTGTCTTTATACGGCGCGAGGCCGTCCTCAAAACGGGCGTCGAAATCATAGCCGTCACGGCGGTAATTTGCAAAATCGGGGAATATTTCCCTGTCGATGAAAACGGCTTTATTTTCAAAGAATTTGCCGTAAGCGCAGCCGGTTTCGCGGATGACGGGGCCCTTCCATTCCCATACTCCCTCTTCGGAGGAAAACCACGCCTTCGGCGAGACGTGCTCCGCGACGGAGAAGCCGGGCACGGAGTTGCGGAAAAGCGGTACAAATCCGAATTCATGTACCGCTTCAATCAGGTCTTCTTTTTTTTCGATATAAAAATCAAATTTTTTCATTTCCGGGTTCAGATGATGCTCAGAGGCAGAGGGGGTGCGGGTTTTATCAAATCAAAGATTTTGGAAGCAAACAATTGTGTGAAAAAACTCAAAAATTCAAGAATACCGCCGTAAATACGAAGCGGGTAGTTGAAAACTCCGCCGGTGATTATATCCATACCTTTGGTGACTATAACCGGCTCGGTTTTTTCTCCGAGACCGAGCTCCTTGAGCTTTTCGAGCACGGCAACAGCGATTTTTTCATTGCCGCTGACACTCGGATGAATGCCGTCCCTGGCTATATCGTCAGCGGTAAGCTTTGACGCGACATCGACTATCTCGATTTCGCCCGGGTTTTCTTCGGCGTATTCTTTTATTGCATCATTCAGCATATCGAGCGAAACCTGATATGCCTCGCCGACAGTACCGGTCTGGGGGTTATAAAGAGTCTGCATAAGGATTACCGCATCCGGATTCATCGAATGAATTGTCTTTATGATTGTGTCATAATCCGTGCGGAAGCCGTCGATGATTTCATTTGCCAGTGTGAGATCGTTTCTGACAATCAGATCAAAAAGCAGCTGCAAAATATTGCCGAGAAGGAAGTTGTTGCCGCCGATTGAAATGCTTATGATATCCGCCTGCTTCACGTGGCCGGCAACGCTCTCTTCGCCGAGACGGCCGATCAGCGCTTTTGTGGTGTGGCCGGGAATCGCATCATTGGCATAATCATAGCCGTTTGTGTCGGCAACGATTTTGCCGTAAACAGCCTCTTTGGAATTGATGAGGCCCGAGCCGTAGCCGATTGAATCCCCGAGCACGAGATAAAACGGTTTTTTCTCTGCGGCGTAAGCTCCGGTGCCTGATAAGGCGGCAAGCATAACGGCGCAAAGCAGGATTGAGATAAGTTTTCTGAGCTTCATGACAATGCTCTCCTTTCTCTTATTGGGGATATAATATCACGGAAAGGTTTTCAAGTAAAGAGCACAGCAGAAAATTCTCTGTTTTAATTGATTTCTCTCTTTTTGAAAAAAATACTTGACAAAATGAAAAACGCGGATTATAATATGTGAGCATTCAGAAAAACGCCGAACGTTTTTCAGTTGGTGTTGATGACATTGAGGGTCCACCCGTTCCCATCCCGAACACGGTAGTTAAGCTCAATAGTGCCGACAATACTTGGGCGGCAGCGCCCCGGGAAGATAGGAAGACGCCAACACAAGCAGCAACCGCCCAATAGGGCGGTTGTTTCACTTATACAAAGGTTTTTCATCCCTTATCCGCCGCCGGGAGATTCCGGAGCCGGACAGGTTTGAAACCGGATATCTTTTTTAAGAAAAAATCCTTGCAAATACGGATTTATGTGATATAATACACTTTGCGATTATGAAAAATAAATAATGTGGTTGAGGCATGCAGGAAAGATCCGCGCTCTTCGCGGCTCCTAAGGCGTAAAACGCTCGGGAAAAAAAGACTGTTTGCTGACAAACCCCGGAGAATCCCATTGATTTGGGTGCCGAAGGTGCAAACGGAGAAATCCGTCAATCTCTCAGGCAAAAGGACGGGGCGTGATGAAGTATTAAAGATATTTCTCTGAGAAGTCAGCAAATTGTTTGCCGGCTTCTTTTTTGCATTCTCAGCCGGAGAGGAAGATATATATTGGAAAAAATAATAACGGCAATCGAAAACGTCAATAATACCGTTAACGGTATTGTCTGGGGATGGCCCGTAATCATCCTCATTCTCGGCACGGGAATTCTGCTCACCGTGCGCACGAAATTCCTGCAGGTGACTCATTTCGGCGAGTCGCTCAACACGACGATTATACCCACTCTCAAGGGTCTCGGCAAAAAGAAGGTCAAGGACGGCAGACTGCAGTCGGTATCTCAGTTTGAAGCATTCTCGACCGCAATATCCGGCACTGTCGGCACGGGCAACATTATCGGCGTTGTTTCCGCCATACTCACGGGCGGCCCAGGCGCGGTATTCTGGATGTGGGTCTCCGCGTTTTTCGGTATGGTCACAAACTACAGCGAAAACGTGCTCGGTCTTTATTTCAGAAAGAGAGATAAGAAAGGCAACCTCTCGGGCGGCGCTTTTTACTATATAGCAAACGGTCTTAAATGGAAGTGGCTCGCCTATCTTGCCGCCATATTCTGCGCCTTTGCCGCGATAGGAATGAGCGGCGTGCAGACAAACAAGATATCCGGCACTCTTTCCGAGGCATACGCAAGAGCAACCTCCTCGCAGAATACGGAAACAGTCAGATTCATAGTCGGCGTTGTTGTCGCGGTTGTCACTGCGATAGTCATACTCGGCGGCATCAAGCGCATAGGCAAGGTCGCTTCGATGCTCGTTCCGTTTATGTCTCTGCTCTTCATAATCATGGCAGTCATAGCTATTGTAATGAATATAAAGAATCTCCCGTCGGCACTCTCACTCATTTTTACAAAGGCATTCAATTTCAAAGCCGCGGGCGGCG
Source organism: Oscillospiraceae bacterium (assembly GCA_902796295.1). Classification (GTDB taxonomy): domain Bacteria; phylum Bacillota; class Clostridia; order Oscillospirales; family Acutalibacteraceae; genus CAG-177. The sequence continues at coordinate 1,618 of CADBOL010000021.1, read as the reverse complement.
GAATCCTCGGCTATTCCTTCTCACAGGTTATCAGAAAAGGTATGGCAAGAGGCGTATTCTCAAATGAAGCGGGCCTCGGTTCATCCGTCATAGCTCACTCCGCCTCCGAAACAAGAGAGCCCGTAAAGCAGGGCCTCTGGGGCGTATTTGAGGTATTCTTTGACAGTCTCATCATCTGCACACTCACCGCACTGATGTTCCTCACAACGTTTGACCTTAACACGCTCACAACAGACAAAGAAGACAGCGTAATGTCAATGACGATGTTCTCATCAAATTTCGGCGGATTCGGCACGGTGGTATTTTCGGTTATCCTGCCGCTGTTTGCCTTCACAACGGTTATCGCCTGGTCATACTACGGCGAAAAGGCGGTTGATTTCTGCTTCGGAAAACTCAGCGAGGAAAAGCGCAGATATATTGTTATCGGCTTCAAGGTGCTTTATGTAATCCTGATTGCCGCTTCGTCCGTCATTCACAGCGACCTTATCTGGGCGATTGATGACACCTTCAACGGCCTCATGGCGGTGCCCAACCTCATCTGCCTTGTCGCGCTCAACGGCCTTGTGGTCAAAATCACAAAGAATTACTTCGCACGCAAGAAGGGCAGCAGCGAGGAGCCGATGCTCTCCGCCTACCCCAATATGAATGAGGAATTCAAAGAGGATATAATGACCGAAAACGAAGAAATGAAATAAGAATAAAATATCGGAGCTGAGCAAAAAATTGTTTTGCTGCAGCTCCGATTTTCACATAAAAATCATGCCGAAATAATATCACATTTTGTAAGCATTGAAGGATCGGTTTGAAGCACGCTCAGAAATCTTCTCGCAGAGCCGATAGGTTTATTTGTGCCTGCTTCCCACGCCTCAACAGTTTTTGGAGATACTCCCATTACTTCGGCGAAAGTAACTTGTGTCATTCCAAGTGAAAGTCTGACATTTTTAATTTGTTGAGCATTGAATTCCGGAACGGGGTTTACAGTACATTTTGCAACTCTTGCAGAGCCATTTCCCTGTTCATAATCAATTGCTTCGTTTAAACCTTTTATAATGCTTTCAAATACTCCCATATTATCATCTCCTGTCCAGTGAATCTTTGAGTAATCCGATTAATCGTTTAACTTCATTTCGTTCTTCTTTGCTTAAATTGTCTTTTTCATTTTTAGTATACGCAGTAATCAAATAGATTTTTTCATATACAGCAAAATCAACATAACATACTCTTGCACTTCCGCTTTTTCCCCTGCCGTCAAAAGCAATTCTGATTTTACGCAATCCGCCAGTACCCTGCATCAGATCTCCTTTATTTGGCGTGATTGTAAGTTCTTCTTGAAGTGTTTTCAGTTCTTTATCAGTAAACCCGATTTCTTTCCATCTTTTATCAAATTCAGGAAGTATTACAAATTCCCTTGTCATTTCTTCACCACTTTTCACGTTAATTATACCCTATATAATAGGGTATGTCAACAGTTTTTACAATAATAGATTTTTTAATATTCACTATAAAAGTATTCTGTTGACAGATTACAGACAAAAAAAGCCGTGCGGCATATCACCGCACGGCGCTTTCGCTGTTTGTTATTTACTGTACATAACTGCCGACCGTCAGCAGGAATCCG
>CADBOL010000020.1 GCA_902796295.1 Oscillospiraceae bacterium | reverse complement strand
TCAGGCGGGTGAACCGAGCAGCATTAAGCGGTCAGTCTTGTGCGCCACAGTCTGCCTGCCGCCATATGATTAAGGAAAAGCTTTTTTAACACCGGTGCTTCGCATTCGGGCGAAAAGCAAACAGATTGACTTATAAAAAACAAACAGATTACTTGAATTATCAGATGAGGTTATTATAAATGGGTACTTACAGAGCTCTGTACAGAAAATGGAGACCGAAAACTTTTGATGAAGTTTACGGTCAGACTCATGTTACCAGAACTCTTAAAAACGAGCTCGCTACCGGCAGAGTATCACACGCCTATCTTTTCACGGGTACGAGAGGAACGGGAAAAACATCCTGCGCGAAGATTCTCTCAAAGGCGGTCAACTGCCTTCACCCCGTTGACGGAAATCCCTGCAACGAGTGTGAGATATGCAAAGGCATAGACAGCGGCTCAATCCTCGATGTCATAGAAATGGATGCCGCTTCAAACAACGGCGTCAACGATGTCAGAGATCTCAGAGACGAGGCAAACTTTCTGCCGACCGTCGCAAAATACAGAGTGTATATTATTGATGAGGTTCATATGCTCTCCACGGCGGCTTTCAACGCCCTGCTCAAGACTCTTGAAGAGCCGCCTGCACACGTTATTTTCATTCTCGCCACCACAGATCTTCAGAAGCTGCCCACAACAATTCTCTCGCGCTGTCAGAGATTTGATTTCAAGAGAATCTCGGCGCCCGAGATAGTCCGCAGGCTCAAGGAGGTCGCCGCAGGCGAAAACGTGAGCATCACCGATGAAGCGGCAAATCTTATTGCGAATCTCGCCGAGGGCGGTATGCGCGATGCTGTTTCGCTTATGGACAGATGCCTCTCGGTCACGGAAGAGATTGATGAGCAGACGGTGAGCGATGTTATGGGAATCGCCGGCACATCATATATGTTCCGCCTTTCCGACTGTATTTCAAAAAAAGATTTCACGACCGCCTTCAAGCTCACGGACGAGCTTTACAACGGATTCTGCGATATTGATAAAATCTGCTCGCGTCTGGCTTATCATTTCAGAAATCTCATGGTTGCCTCAAGCGTGCATAACTGCAATGACCTGATAGTATGCTCCGAAAGCGAGCTTGAGCAATATAAAAAAGAAGCGAAAAAATTCAGACTCCCCGAGATTCTCGAATGTATTGATATCATAAACAATACATCATCGGGTCTCAGGGATTCCGTAAATAAAAGAATTCAGTTTGAATCCGCGATTATAAAGATGTGCGCCGCAAACGGCGGGTCTGTCAATCTGCCCGGTGCAGACGATGACAGAATAACACAGCTTGAAAAGAAGATTGAAGCCATATTGAGCGGTAAGGCGGGAGTTATGATTTCACCCGCTGCTCCGGCGGCCGCAAAAGAACCGGAACCGGGGAAAATTCCGGCAGAGCCTCTACCCGTTTCCGCTCAGGCTGAAAAAGCACCTTTGCCCGAAGAGGAAGAATCCTCTCCCGTTCCGCCGGTTATATCCGGTTCACCTGCAGCAGAGCAGGCAGAGAGCTCCGGACCCGAAGTTCCCGTACTCAGCAGCTTTGATGACGGAGAATTCAATGACTGGCCGGATGTCATAGAAAAAATCAGAGAAACCGATATGGTGCTGTCGGCCCTCTTATCGGATACTCAGGCGGCTGTCAAAAACGGTAAGCTTGTTATCAAAACCGTAAACCCGGCTCTTTATGATATTATCACCGCCAGGGATGAGGACCGCATGCATTATAAAGAGCTCAAAAGCGCGATTCAGAGCGTGACGGGCAGAGATATCAAGCTCATAATCAATACCGTAGCTCAGCAGGAAGAGGAAACCGATAATTCCGCTCTTGCAAACATAGCCAGAAAAATCAAAGAGTTTAACAATGAAGGAGAATAAATATGAAAGCAAGAATCCCCAATATGCCCAATAAAATGTCTCAGATGGATATAGCGAGAAAAGCGCAGGAAATGAAAGAGAATATGGAAAACGCCCAGGCAGAGGTTGAGGCGACCGAATTCACATCATCTGTCGGCGGCGGCGCGGTCGAAGTAACCGTAAACGGAGCTCACGAGGTTACCGCTGTCACGCTGAAGCCCGAAATAGTCGATCCC
>CADBOL010000019.1 GCA_902796295.1 Oscillospiraceae bacterium | reverse complement strand
TCGGTCTCTCGCCCGATATGCTCGGCAGAGTTTTTGACGGTCTCGGCAGGCCCATAGACGGCGGCCCCGAAATCATCCCCGAAAAGAGGATGGATGTAAACGGCGTGCCCATAAACCCCGCCGCGAGAAGCTATCCGCAGGAATTCATTCAGACCGGCGTTTCGGCCATTGACGGCCTTAATACGCTCGTCAGAGGTCAGAAGCTTCCGATATTCTCAATGAGCGGTCTTCCTCATGCCCGCCTCGCCGCACAGATTGCAAGACAGGCAAAGGTAAGAGGCAAGGATGAGCAGTTTGCCGTTGTGTTTGCCGCAATGGGTATCACATTTGAGGAGAGTGACTATTTCGTTCAGTCATTCCGCTCAACGGGCGCTCTTGACAGGACTGTCATGTTCTCAAATCTTGCGAATGACCCGGCCATTGAAAGAATAGCTACTCCCAAGATGGCGCTGACAGCCGCCGAGTATCTTGCTTTTGACAGAGGAATGCACGTGCTTGTTATTTTGACGGATATCACAAACTATGCCGACGCTCTGCGTGAGGTTTCCGCCGCGCGTAAAGAGGTGCCCGGCAGACGCGGATATCCCGGATATATGTATACAGACCTTGCTTCAATTTATGAGAGAGCCGGCAGACAGAGAGGCAAAGAAGGCTCAATCACGATGATACCGATTCTCACAATGCCCGAGGATGACAAGACCCATCCCATTCCCGACCTTACGGGCTATATCACGGAGGGTCAGATTATCCTTGACCGTGAGCTTTACAGAAAGGGCGTAAACCCGCCGATAAACGTACTCCCGTCTCTTTCAAGACTTAAGGATAAGGGTATCGGCGAGGGCAAGACAAGAGAAGATCACTCCAACACCATGAATCAGATTTTCTCCGCCTACGCCAGAGGCAAAGACGCAAAAGAGCTTATGGTTGTTCTCGGTGAGGCAGCTCTTACCGATATGGATAAGCTTTATGCCAAGTTTGCCGACGAATTTGAGAAGGTCTATGTTTCACAGGGATATGAGACAAACAGAGATATAGAGGAAACTCTCGATATCGGCTGGAAGCTGCTCGAAATACTCCCGAGAAGCGAGCTTAAGAGAATCAGCGACGCGTTCCTCGATAAATATTACGGTAAGGTGTAAGCTTATGGCAATAATGAATGTCAACCCCACCCGTATGGAGCTTACCAACCTTAAAAGGAAGCTGGTTACGGCGCGAAGGGGACATAAGCTCCTCAAAGACAAACGCGATGAGCTTATGCGGATTTTCCTCGAGAAAGTGCGCGAAAACAAAGAACTGCGCAGAGAGGTCGAGGAGGGTATCCGCAAAGCGAATACCGCCATGAGTGTTGCAAGGTGCGTTATGAGCGACAAGTCGCTCGATGTCGCGCTGATGCTTCCCACGCAGGAAATGTATCTCGATGTCACGGAAAAGAATGTCATGAGCGTTATGATTCCCGAATTCAATGTGAAATTCAGGACCGCCGACGAAAACGACATCTATTCCTACGGCTTTGCCGAGACATCCGGAGATCTTGACACGGCTGTGAAAGCTCTCTCCGATATCATGCCCAAGATGATAAGGCTCGCGGAGGTTGAGAAATCCTGCCGTCTGATGGCGGATGAAATCGAAAAAACGAGGCGCAGAGTCAATGCCCTTGAGCATGTAATGATTCCGCGTTATGAAGAAACAATCAAATATATCACAATGAAACTCGACGAAAACGAGAGAAGCACAACAACGAGACTGATGAAGGTCAAGGATATGATGCTCAATAAGGCGCATCACTATGAGGATGCGGTTTAAGACAGTCCGGCTGATGTGCGGCGTTTCCCGCCGGGATTGCAAAAAGCCGCTTTATTGACATTTAATGCGGCTTTTTTTGACAGTGAGGTATTATTATGAAAATTCTGCTTTATGCTCTGCTTTGCATTGTTGCGCTGTTTGCAGTTCTTCTGCTGATTGCTGTAATCAGGACTCTGTTAATCAAAAACAAGAAGTGCGATAAAAAGAGCGCAATAGAATTTACTCCCGAAGAGGAACGGCTCTATGCCGAAAAGCTCTCCGAGATGGTCAAGGTTCCCACGGTATCGGCTCAGCCGGGCGAAACGGATCTTAAAAGATTTGAAGATTTTCAGGCGGTTCTCAGGAAAAACTTCCCCAAAATCTTTGAAACGGCTGAGGTTAAGGATATTGACAGCAACCTTCTTCTTAAGATCAAGGGAAAAGATTCCTCAAAAAACGGCATCCTCTTTATGGGCCACCAGGATGTAGTACCGGCTCCCGATGACGGGACCTGGAAATATCCTCCTTTTTCGGGCGAAATAGCCGAAGGCAGAGTAAACGGCAGAGGAGCTATGGACTGCAAATCAACTCTCTGTGCCGAGTGGCAGGCGCTTGAGGAGCTGCTCGGTGAGGGCTTTGTGCCCGAGCGCGATCTTTATCTTGCCTGCTCGGTAAATGAAGAAAACAGCGGTGACGGTGCGACAAGAACAGCCGAATGGCTGAAAGAAAACGGAATCCGCCTTGCTTTTGTCATGGATGAAGGCGGCGCGGTTGTAAACGGATTCATGCCCGGTATGAGTACCTGGGTCGCGGCGGCCGGTGTTGTGGAAAAAGGCACGGCACATATAAAATTCACTGCTAAAGGAAAAGGCGGCCACTCGTCCACACCCGTCAAAGGTACGCCGATTGCCCGCCTCTCGGCATTTGTCAGCGAAATTGAAAAGAAGAATCCTTTCAGGAAAGAATTCATTCCGATTGTGACCCTCATGTTTTCAAGGCTTGCTCCTTATCTCTCTTTCCCGTTCAGACTTCTTCTCGGGAATCTCTGGCTTTTCAAACCGCTTGTCGGTTTCGCGGTGCCTCTCGTTTCCCCGATGGCAAACGCCTTTTTGCGCACAACGATAGTATTCACGATGAGCGGCGGTTCGCAGGCGCCCAATGTAATACCCGGCGAGGCATATGTTGTTGCGAATATCAGACCCTCGGTTCAGCAGAATCTTGAAGAATGTATCGAAATCCTCAGAAAGATAGCGGATAAATATGATCTTGAAACCGAGCTGGTTCTCGGCCACAGCGCCTCAAGGATTACCGACCCGGACAGCGACGAGATGAAATACATTGAAAAATGCGTGAATGAATGCTATCCGGAATACTGCTTTACTCCGTATTATATGGCCGGCGGGACTGACTGCAGAAAGTATGAATCTGTCAGCGACAACTGCATCCGTTTCTGCCCGATGAAGATATATCCCGACCAGATGGCGGCGATGCACGCCTCAAATGAGAGCATAAACACAGACGCTCTTGCCGAGGGCGTCAAGGTTTATAAACACATTATGAAAAACTATAAATAAGCAGGGGATTAAATGAAAAAAACGAAGATGTTCACAGCGCTGACCCTCTCGGTTATTATTGCTTTTTCCTGTCTGTTTCCGCTGAATGCCTCTGCGGATTCGGAAAAAACTGTCATTACCGTTGACGGAAACTCTGAAGGCAGGGAAATAAGCGATAATATGTTCGGCATTTTCCTTGAGGATATCAATTTTGCCATCGACGGGGGTCTCAGCTCAAATCTTGTGAGAAACAATTCATTCGAGCAGCATCTTGCCTGGGCTCTCGAGTGGGACTGCCGCATGACCGGCTGGGAGGTTACCTCCGGCGCTGGCGGTCTCAGAGGCGATAACCCGATGAAT
>CADBOL010000018.1 GCA_902796295.1 Oscillospiraceae bacterium | reverse complement strand
ATACTTCCGCCTGAATACCAAGGGCGCCGGTCAGTTTGAGCACACGCTTATCATAGTTGACGAGGGCGCCGATCTTCACTTCATCGAGGGATGCTCCGCCCCGAAATGGAATGTGGCGAATCTTCACGCCGGCTGTGTCGAGCTCTATGTTAAGAAGGGGGCGCGCCTGCGCTATTCCACGATAGAAAACTGGTCAAAGAATATGTATAACCTCAACACCAAGCGAGCGCTTGTGGAAGAGGGAGCCCGTATGGAATGGGTTTCGGGCTCATTCGGCTCTCACGTTTCATATCTTTACCCGACGACCGTGCTCAGGGGAGACGGAGCCGACTGCGAATACACCGGAATCACATTCTCCGGCAAAGGGCAGAATCTTGACACAGGCTGCCGTATGGTGCATATAGGGCGCAATACCTCGTCTCTCGTTACGGCAAAATCCCTCTCAAAAGACGGAGGGCTCAATACATTCAGAAGCTCGGTTGAGGTTCAGAAGAGAGCAAAGGGGGCAAAATCCTCTGTGGACTGCTCCTCTCTTATGCTTGACAATATCTCGAGATCCGATACAATCCCCGAGATGGATGTGAGGACCGATGACTGCGACATAGGCCACGAGGCAAAAATCGGGCGCATATCGGATGAGGCTGTGTTTTATCTTATGAGCAGGGGAATACCCGAAAACGAGGCGAGAGCCATGATAGTTTCGGGATTTGCGAACCCGGTGAGCAAGGAACTGCCGCTCGAATACGCCGCCGAGATGAATAACCTCATAAAACTTGAGATGGAAGGGAGTATGAGCTGATGTCAACGGAAAATAACGGCATTGTCATAAACCGCCTTCCTTCACCCACCTGGTTCCGTCTGGGCGTCAACAGTGCTCTCGCCGAAAAGAGAGAAGCTTTTGACGGTATATCCGATTATCTCACCCGGAAAAACCCGGATCAGGTGGATTTAAAGAAACTGCCCGCCGGTGAGGCGGAAAAATACGCGGATTCATTCTCGGACGGAATAAGGCGCGAAAAGTATATCGCGGGCAAAAGAGCAATCTATCACGAGCAGCATTTTGCTTCGGGCCTCGGAGCCGACTTCGACGCTTATGTGAAAGAATCCCTAAATGAAGTTGATGTTTACACCGTTGAAGAGGGCAGGAAGCTCAGCGCTCCGGTAATACTCTCATATGACTTCAAAGATGGAGCAAGCACCGCTTCGGCTCAGATAATCAGAGTCTGCAAGGGCGCGCAGGCGGTATTCATCATAAATCAGAAATCCGTCAGGAGCGCCGCCGGATATTCCGCGAATTCGACTAAGGTGATTGTTGAGCAGGGTGCGAAGCTTCATCTTATCAAGAATAATCTGACAGGCAGGGGATATACCGTGCTTGATGACACGGCGGCTGTCGTGAGAGAATCGGGCGAATTTGATTTCACACAGCTTCTGCTCGGCGGAGATAAGGTCTATGCCGGGTGTTACGCCGATTTATGCGGAGATAAATCCTCGCTGGTAATTAACACCGGCTACACGGGGGATTATGAAAATCTCACGGATATAAACTATGTCGCCTGCCACAGAGGCAAAAAGACAGCCAGCGAAATTACGGTAAACGGCTCCCTTAAAGACAAGGCAGCCAAGGTTTTCAGAGGAACAATAGATTTCAGAAACGGCTCCGCGGATTCGCAGGGCGACGAGCGTGAGGATGTGCTCCTGCTCAGCCCACACGCGGTAAACAAAACCGTGCCTGTAATTCTCACGGAAGAGGAGCAGGTGGCGGGCCATCACGGAGCGACAATAGGCAATCTCTCCGAGGATATGCTCTTTTATCTTCAGACCAGGGGCATTTCAAAGAGTGAGGCGGAGGAACTAATGACAAGAGGACGTCTTCAGAGCATTGCCGATAAGATACCCGATGAAGGCACGCTTGACGAAGTGAGCTCATTTATCTGCCGCTCACATTCAAGACCGGATAAAGGAAACTGCGATGAATGATTTTATAAAGGATTTTCCGGCGTTTGACGACAGAAGATACATATATTTCGACAACGCCGCAACAACTCAGAGACCGCGCTGTGTTACAGAGGCGATAGAGGAATTCTACCGAAGCAAAAACGCAAACCCTCTAAGGGGGCTCTATGAGTGGTCAATAAAAGCCACCGATGCTTATGAAAACGCGCGTGAAAAAGCCGCGAAATTCATAGGCGCCGAAAAAGCGTGTCAGATTGTTTTCACACGCAATGCCACCGAATCGATAAATCTCGTAGCTTACACTTACGGCGAGGAGAATATCGGAGCGGGTGATGAAATCGCAGTCTGCGCCTCGGAGCATCACAGCAATATCCTGCCCTGGCAGAGACTTGCGAATAAAAAAGGCGCAAAGCTTGTATGGCTTGAGGTGGGTGCTGACGGCGCCATACCGGAGAGCGAATACGCGAAAATAGGCGAAAAGACGAAGCTTGTCGCCGTTGCCCAGGTTTCAAATGTGCTCGGTCAGCCGAAACCCATTAAAAAAATCTGCGAAACCGCGCATAAATTCGGCGCCGTAGTGATGGTTGACGCGGCTCAATCCGTACCCCATATGAGAGTGGATGTAAAAGAGCTGGATGCGGATTTCCTGGCTTTTTCGGGGCATAAGATTCTCGGGCCTATGGGTATAGGCGTGCTTTACGGCAAAGAGAATCTGCTGCTCTCAATGCCGCCGTTTCTCAGAGGCGGAGAGATGATTGAATATGTCACGCGCGAGAGCGCGACCTTTGCCGAGCTCCCGCATAAATTCGAGGCCGGCACCGTCAATGCGGCAGATGCCGCGGGCCTTGACGCCGCGCTTGATTACGCACAGAGCATAGGATTTGATTATATTGAATCACAGGATAAAAAACTCACCGCGCTGCTTATGGACGGGATGTCGAAAATCCCGCACATTGAGATTTACGGCTCGAAAAACCCGGATGAGCACTGCGGAATAGTCACATTCAATGTTGAGGGATGCCATCCGCACGATGTGTCAAGCATCCTCGACACGGATAAAATCTGCGTGAGAGCCGGGCATCACTGCGCTCAGCCGCTTATGCAGAGTATGGGAGTGCCCATGGGCTCGACCTGCAGGGCAAGCCTGTATTTTTACAATACGGAGGAAGAGATTTACCGCTTTTGCGAAAAGCTCGCAAAGGTGAGAGAGGAACTCGGCTATGGATCTTAAACAGATGTACAGGGAGATTGTCAATGAGCACAATCTTCATCCGTCGCATAAACATGACACGGAGAATCCGTCTGTTGTTCTCAGAGGGGTCAATCCCAGCTGCGGAGATGATATCTTTCTGCAGCTGAAAATAGAAGACGGAATAATCACCGACGGCTCTTATGTCGGCTCGGGGTGCGCAATCTCACAGGCATCTGCCGATATGATGCTCGACCTTGTTATCGGTCAGAGTGAGGATGAGGCAAGGCGCCTCGCCGATGTTTTCCTGAGGATGATAAAGGGTGAGGCCTCCGGGGAGGAGATTGAATCCCTCGATGAGGCGGCGGCCCTTGAAAATGTTTCAAAGATGCCCGCGAGAGTAAAATGAGCCCAGCTCGGGTGGAGGACTCTCAATGAGGCGATAGATTCAAAAGAGAAAGAGAATGAAAACTGAAAGTAAAATTCCCGAAGCCCGGAAGTGGTTTCTGAAAGGACTGCGTGACGGTATTCCGATAGCCGCCGGTTATTTTGCCGTTTCATTTGCTCTCGGAATAACGGCGAGAAACGCGGGGCTTACCTGGTATCAGGCAACGATTGCAAGCCTGCTGTGCAACGCTTCGGCAGGAGAATATGCCGGCTTTGAGGTGATTGCCTCACACGGCTCATATATCACGATGGCGCTTATCACCGCGATAATCAGCGCCAGATATATGCTTATGTCCGTAACGCTGTCTCAGAAGCTTTCGCCGGAAGTCAACACGCCTCAGCGGCTTTTTGTCGGCTTCTGGGTGACCGATGAGATATTCGGAGCTTCATCGACTGTTCCGGGAAAGCTCAATCCGCATTATAACTACGGGCTCGCAATATGTTCGCTCAGTTTCTGGGCTCTTGGCACCTGTCTCGGAGTGGTGCTCGGGAACATTCTGCCGGCGAATGTCGTCACAGCCCTGGGAGTGCTTCTCTACGGAATGTTCCTTGCCATAATTATGCCCGAAGGGCGTAAAAATAAAAAAGTAGGAGTTATAATCATTATTTCAATGGCGGTCAGTTTCGCTTTCTCAAGACTGCCGTATATATCTGATCTCAGCGAGGGAACGAGGATTATTATCATCACTCTTCTTATTGCCGGAGCGGCGGCTTTCATCTTTCCCGTTGAAGAAAAGCCGGAGAGCGCGGATTCCGGAGGGGAGGATGAGATATGAAACACAATGTCTATATCTATATTCTCGTGATGTGTCTTACATCATTTCTGCTCAGGGCGATGCCTCTGACGCTGATAAGGAAAGAGATTAAAAACAAATATTTCCGCTCATTCCTTTATTATGTTCCCTATGTGACTCTCGCTGTCATGACCTTCCCCGCAATAATGGATGCCTCGGAGCACCGTATCGCGGGAATTGCATCGCTCATTGCAGGCATGGCGGCGGCGTATCTCGGCGCGGGACTTTTCCCGACCGCGATTATCTGCAGCGTTATTATTTTTGTATTTGAATTGTTTTTGAGATAAACACCTGATTAAAATACCAAAGGATGGTTTTGTAATGAAACTTCTTACGAAGTGGGTGTGTATTGCTCTTGCGGTTTTATTCAGTCTCCCGTGTTTTGCGGCCCTCGTCTTTGCGGACTGGTATGACGAGGTTTCGGGAGGAAGCTACGCTCCGATTATCGGTGAGCCCTATGTGGCTGAAACCTTTTGCGGAGTTGAGGCGCGGTACAGCCTGACAACAGAGGCATATCAGTGTAACGAGCTTATTATGCGCTTTTACAAAGAGGCATACGGCCTTGATGTAATGGCATATATAAACATAGGCCTTGTTATGCTTACCGACGGATATGAGTTTGTCACTCCGTCGGTGCCGAAAAGGGGAGACATAATCTATTCTCCGGCTCAGTTCAGAAAGTATAAAAGCGATCACTGGGCCATAGTCAAGGATTACTCAAACGGCAAAATCACACTCTTTGAGCAGAATGTCAAATGGAACGGAAAAGCGGGGACCGGCAGACAGCTGAATTTCCCGTCGGAGTATTATTATCTTTATTCTCCGGCGGCGAAACCGGGATATCCTGCTCCCGTGCTTAAAGGAGCGCCTGCGGCATCTGCGGCAACCCCTGTGTCTCAGACTCAGGCGCCGGTTACAACAGCCGCCGGCGAGACATCAACCGTGACGGCCCGTGAGGCTTCGGCAAATGCGGAGACTCAGACCGAAAAGGCGGTTACGACAACTCTGCCTTCAGCCTCTTCAACATCGCCCGCGGAATCAACTTCGGCAGCGACAGAGTCAGAAAAAGCCGCTGAAACATCATCAGCGCCTGTTACGCAGACAGCGGCTGAGACATCAGCGGCAAAGACGGAGTCAACAACCGCGCCGATGACACAGACAACCGCCGCGGCTTCAACTGCCGTGAGCGAAGAGATGACGGTACCGGAGCCGGTTGAGTATGAAGTGATACCCGTTGAGGAAACGGATATAATGATACCCGAATATGAGGATAAATCCCCGGCAACGGCGACCGATACGGAATCCGCGACCGATACCGAACCGGAAACAGAAGAAGAAACCGTTACTGTGACGGAGCCGGTTTCACAGACGGTTCAAGAGGATGAATCATCAAATAAAAAATACATGCTGTTTGTGGCCGGAGCCGCGGCATTCACCATACTTGCCGCCGCAGGTGTCACGTTCGCAGCCCTGAAGAAAAGGAGATAACAAAGTGAAAAAGACTGTCGTATTACTGTTAATAACCATGCTTGCGCTTCTGCTTTGCTCATGCGGCAATAAGAGCGCGTCGGATGCCGGCAGCGCAGAAGCTGACAGACAGGCTGAGCTGACAGACATTTCTGAGGATACGGAGACGGAGACAGAGACGGAATTCTCAGAACCGGAGAACGAGACAATTACAGAGACTGTTACTGAAATAATTGACAGGATAATTGAAAAGACAACCGAGATTATTACGAGTGCTCCGGCCACAACGAAAGCCCGGACAACAACCACGACTGCGCCCACGACCGTAACCACAACCGCGCCGACTACCACAACCACGACGGCGCCGACGACAACAACTACAACCGCACCGACAACTGTCACAACT
>CADBOL010000017.1 GCA_902796295.1 Oscillospiraceae bacterium | reverse complement strand
TTCAGGATAAAAGGAAAGCAAGCATATAAGAATAGGCAATCGGATAAATACCATGCTACTCCGTTATATGAAAAGTAAATAGCTTCAGACGGAATCCAGGACTGAAGCAAGACCACGTTGAGGACAGCTTCACCAAAATCTACTATAGCCTGTTTTGCGGAAAATTCTTCAAACAGAATCTGCACTTTAAGCAGGATGGCAACAATCAACACAATAATATGCAAGGGATAGAGAATTGATATTTTTTTCAAAGAAAATCCGATACTTTCCGGTATAGACGTGGGCAAGGTTTTGTTATGATATGCATACATCATAAGGAATCCGGACAGAACTAAAAATACCGATACACCCCAGTATCCAAATGGTGAAACGCCGCAGTGAACAGTAAAGATGCCCAAAAAGGCTAATGCGCGAATTGTCTGAAGAGAATCTATTTTTTTATTCTTACTCATTTTTCACCTTTGCTTCATATTACTTGTTTTCCGTTTGCGAGGTATCCGGTGATTAATGTGCCGCAAAACAGGAAAGTAAAGACTTCCATATTTTTTATCGATTGTTTATAATGAAAAAGATAGTTTAACTATAGCATTAATAAGGAGCTGATGCCATGGATTTCGAAAAGATTCGTTCATATTATGATAAAAGCAGACTTTATTCTCTGAAAACGCTCAGGAGACTGCATCTGGGAAAGCCGTCAGCCTTTTTACTCGGCAGGTTGCTTTCCAGAAAGTCAGATATGACTCTGTCACAAGCGCAGGAAATCATGTATACTGCCCACCCGAAGCTTTCCGGCAGCAATGTATTTATCGAGCGTGATAAGTCCTGGAATAAGCGGGAAGAGCACTATAATCTTACAGTAGTTATTCCGACATATAATTGTGCTGATTATTTGGTGAAATGCCTTCGCTCCCTGCTCTCACAGGAAACAGAGTATACTTGGGAAGCTATTGTCGTCAACGATGGATCTACGGATGATACGTCTCAGCGGCTTAACAAGTTCCGAAAGTATCCTAATATCAAAATAATCACGCAGGAGAATAAGGGCCTTTCAGGTGCCAGAAATACTGCACTTCGTTACTGTTCATCAGACTATACTTTGCTGCTTGATTCTGATGATTTGCTTGCTAAGAATGCAATTCAGAATCTGCTGAGTTATGCATATGCCAACAACCTGAATATAGTTGAAGGAAACTATCTTAATTTAAGGGACGGAAAAACTTACAGGGATTCAGAGTTTCACAAAAATGAAGTAGTGGATACTCCTCTGTATGTCCTCACCGGTTATCCTTGGATGAAGGCTTTTAAGACTGAACTCTTCCGTACAATTCAGTTCCCGGAAGGATATTTATATGAAGATACGATTGTCTCTTTTCTGATGTTTCCTCTTGCAGGGAGAAGCGGAACGATTGAAGACGTTGTTTATTATTATCGAAGGCATGGCGCAAGCCTTACATTCTCTTCCAAGGGTAGAGCAAGGAACATTGAGACGTTTTATATTGCTGAAATGATGTACGATTGTATGAAATTGGAAAACATAGATCCGGCGCCTTTATACAGATTATTTCTCTCCCATGTACTGTTGAGCGGGGGAAGAATGGCATCTTGCGATGAGAAGCTTCGGGAAGCAGTCTTTATCGGATTCTGCGATCTGCATAACAAGTATTATTCAGATGCGCAGTGCAGTTCAAAGGAACAAATGAAAATACGGGAATGTTTACTGAACAAAGATTTTGGAAGGTTTGATATGTATTCCCGACTCTGGTGAATTGATTTAGTTTAAAAAAGAACTGCCGACAGAGTGGATTCTGATGGCAGTTCTTTATTATGCACAGAGCAGTTAGAACATAATTCAGTCAAAAAGCTCTGTCGAGAAATATCTTTCAGCTGTATCCGGCAGAACCGTGACGACATTCCTGCCTGCGCCGAGCTTTTCTGCCATAACGATAGCAGCCGCTACATTTGTTCCGCTCGATATGCCGCACATAATACCTTCTTTGCTGGCCAGATCCTTAGCGGTCTGCAAAGCCTGCTCGTCAGTAACGATATAGATATCACTGTAAATATTCTGGTTCAGTATAGGAGGGACAAGGCCGTCTCCTATACCCATCTGTACATGTGTTCCGATCGATCCGCCGGAGAGAATTGCGGCATTCTCGGGCTCAACTGCCCAGATCATGATATCAGGATTGGCTTCCTTAAGAGTTTCACCGATTCCGGTAATGGTGCCGCCGGTTCCGATACCGGAGCAGAATCCGTCAGCCGGGCAACCAAGATCATTCAGAATTTCTATTCCTGTCACATTGCGCTGAACAGCGGGATTGGCCAGGTTTTCAAATTGTTGCGGGACAAAGACATTCGGATCCGCATTTTTAATTCTGTCTGCGGTGGCGATACATTCCTGTATGCACGCACCGATATCGCCGGC
>CADBOL010000016.1 GCA_902796295.1 Oscillospiraceae bacterium | reverse complement strand
CTGCTTTCAGCTGTCATTGCCGCTGCAATGAGCACCGCGGATTCACAGCTTCTTGTCGCTTCATCATCATTCACGAGCGATATTTACAAACCGGTTCTCAGAAAGAACGCCTCTGATAAAGAAGCCCTCTGGGTAGGCAGAATCGTTGTTCTGATTATCGCGGTAATCGCTTATTTCATCGCGAGCAGCAAATCCGAAGCCGCAAGCGGTATTATGAATCTTGTTGAGAACGCCTGGGGCGGATTCGGCGCCTCGTTCGGCCCCGTTATCATCCTCTCACTCTTCTGGAGACGTCTGACCTACAAGGGCGCAATAGCGGGCGTTGTCTGCGGAGCTCTGACAGATATTCTCTGGCTTGTATTTGTCAATAACGCCGATAATGGATTCTATCTCTACGAAATCGTTCCCGGTTTCATTGTCGGCCTCATCGCCGCTGTCATTGTTACTCTCATTGACAAAGAGCCCTCAAAAGAGGTCTATGAGCTTTATGACAAGGCCTCAAGCCCCGAGTATGAAGGCTGATTGACGGGTCTCGAAAACAAATATCAGACATAATAAACGCCGTGCGGTCAAAAACCGCACGGCGTTTTTGCAATTATTTGTATTGATAAACTTTGACATAATCAACTTTAAACTCGGCCGGCCAGTTTTCCGCCGGGGTTTTTTCAATCTCTCCCGTACCGTGGCGGTCGGAATTCTGGATTCCGTTTTCGCCTGCGAATTCAACAGAGAGCAGCATATATTCGGGATTCTTTGATACCCCTCCGTCGGGCGTAAGCCGTCCGGTTTCTCTGCCGTTGATATAGAAGATATATTCATCCTTTGTCCACTCGACACCGTATGTGTTGTATTCATTATACGGATCATTCTCAATATACTGTTTGCCGATGGATGCCCCTTTGTGGTCATCGCCGTAGCCGTCGTAATGGATGCCGGAGGAGATGTAATCTCCGCCCAGGTCGTAGTCTTTATAATAAAATGATTCAAAGACATCGACCTCGGTACCGTCGGCTCCCGAGCCGTCAACATTATAGACACCGTCATCATTCATAAGCCAGAATGCGCTCCACAAACCCGTTGCGGCGGGGAGAATGCACCTGACTTCAAAATAGCCGTATGCCTGGTCAAATTTATCGCGCGTTACGACTTTTCCGGTGTACCAGCCCGGTTTATACGGCTTTATCCAGTCGGCTTCTTCGTACCGGAAGGGGAGTGCCTCTTCCTTGTACTCGGCCGATATGATAAGATTTCCGTCTTCCACTCTTACCATATCCTCATGCCAGTAGCCGCCCTTGCGCTCGGTTATCCACCAGGAAAATCCCCATTTATCCCTGTCGAGCGTGTTTCCTTCGAATTCATCGCTCCAGACAAGTTCAAACCTGCTCATGTCTATTTCTTTTCCCTTGGTATAAGGCTTTCCGGATATCTGACCCGCCAGGCTTCCGAAGGCGGTGCTGATTCCGAGGAATAAAGAGATGATTGTTTTAAACAGAGGCCTCAGCATAGTATTCCCTCCCTGTATTTTATATATTTACTTTATCACATTATCTTTGAGTATTCAAGCATGTAATGGTGTTGACTGAAACAGCTGTTGTGATATAATAGTGTCAAGATTTAAAAAACGGGGTGTTTGTTTTGCTGAAGATTTCCTTTTGCTTTCTGCAGGCGCTGCTTATGATTGTTTCGTCATTTTCGGTTTACGACTCCAGATTCAAAAGACAGGTTGACAGGCTTTCGCTCAATCTTACATCCGAGACGGATTTTTCTTTTCCTTCACTGAAAGCGGATAAAACGGCGATAACGGAATCGGAGCGGGGCAGATGCCGCGAGTGGTTCGAAAAGAATATCCTTACGGGCGGATTTTCCGCGTTTGATTTCACTTACGGCGGCAAAAAGTTTTCAAAAAATACAGGTGAATGGGATATCAGAGCCGTACCTTCGGATTCCTGTGATTACAGGGGAGGAAAGGGAACGGATATCATCCTCAGCCATAAGCAGAGTGCTCTGACTGTGACCGTTAAGGCGGTAATCTGCGAAGAAAAAGCGACATGCCTCTGGACTGTTTATATCAAAAACACGGGCAAAGAGAATTCACCGGTAATAAAAGATTTTTACGCGGCGGATTTTATTCTCGACACCGGGTATTCGGATATTTATTTCAGCAAAGGAAGCACGCCTGAAGCTGATGACTTTGAGCTTATGAAATCTCCGGTATGCCCTACGGCAATGAATTTCAACGCGAACGGCGGCAGAAGCGAATCGTTCCTTCCGTATTTCAATATATCCGGCAAAAAAGCGGGCGCTGTTGTTTCGGCCGGATGGACCGGCCAGTGGTTTGCTTCTTTCAGACAGACGCTCAAGGGCGTTTCTTTCAGGGCAAAGCAGGAGTTTTTAAATGCTTATCTTGAGCCGGGCGAAGAAATACGCTCTCCGCTTGTTACGGTGACTTTCTATGACGGCGGCAACGCGCTCAAGGGATTCAATACATTCAGGCGTTTTGAGACGGACTGCGTATGCCCGGAGAGTATCGGACCTCTCAACGGATATGTTATAGCAAACGAATTCTCAACGCTCACCTGCGATGAGCTTACAGAAAAAGTTAACTCCATAAGCAAAGAAACACTTGACGGCACGGATTATTTCTGGATGGATGCCGGATGGTATGAATACAATGAGGGCTGGTATGACGGAGTCGGCAACTGGATTCCCGACAAAAACCGCTTCCCCGACGGCCTGAAACCGCTCTCCGACGCCATGGCGGCAAAAGGCAAGAAATTCCTGCTCTGGTATGAGCCCGAGAGGGTGCGCGAAAACACTTATCTTTATAACGAGGGTATAAAGCACAAGGGGTGGATAATCTCATCGGACGACAATTATCTGTGGAATCTCGGTATTGACGGCGCCCGTGAGTTTCTTGAAAAATACATTGCCTCCTCGCTTGTTTCAAACGGCGTTTCAATGTACAGGCAGGATTTCAACTTCACTCCGCTTTCCTATTGGGAAAAGGCCGACAGAGAGCTGAATTCCGGCAGGCGCGGAATTGCCGAGAATCACTATGTCACGAATCTTTACGCGTATCTTGACTACTTATGCGATGCCGTTGACGGTCTTATAATCGATAACTGCGCGAGCGGCGGCAAGCGTCTTGATATCGAGATGACACGCAGGAGTCTGCCTTTGTGGCGCAGCGACTACAACTGCGGCAATGCGGACGGAACATTAAAAGAAAATGTGCTTGAAGCAACCCAGTCAATGACATACGGTCTTTCATTCTGGGTGCCGTATACAGGTACGAACAGATACTTCCACTCCGAATACGCCTCAAGAAGCGCAATACTGACGGATCAGTCGGTATATGAGCCGCCTGCCGGGGAATACACCGCCTATAATTATATTTCCGGCTATATGACAAAAAACTATTATCCGCTCAGATACGGCGGCACGGATCTTGAAAAGATACTCGCCATGCAGTTCGGCGATGAGAATGAGGGAGCGGCTCTTATATATAAGCGCGAAAAAGTAAAGGAAGATGAGTTCCTGCTTGTTCTCAACGGTCTTGATCCCGACTCGGAATATGAGGTCTATGATTTCGATTTTCCCGATAAGATCACATCCGCAAAAGGATCGGAGCTTATGACGGAGGGTATAGTTATTAAGATTTCCGAGTCGCCTAAGG
>CADBOL010000015.1 GCA_902796295.1 Oscillospiraceae bacterium | reverse complement strand
GGTGTCCGGTGGTCGAACCGCCGAAGCGCGCCCTGTGGGCGATAAAGCGAGACGGTGAGATGAAGAAACAAGGAGTATCACGAAGCGCTCCAAGCGAGTGAGACGACTATGTTTCTGAGGGCAAAACCTCTGCCGCAGGAAGAAGCGCCGACCGATCCGACAGGCGAGACAGCTGCCACATTTATGTGACTGATGAGGTGGAAATGGTTTTAAAGAGTGAACACCTCATCCGGTTTCGCTTTGCTCAACCACCTTCCCCTCAAGGGGAAGGCGAATGCCGAAATTCCGAATTCCGCATTCCGAATTCCGCATTAATTTCAGGCTTTCTTTGCCTTCTTTTTGTCTGCCGAAGATACAGCTAAACCGGAAAGCAGCGCTCCGACGGCAAGGCCGCCTGTACCCGCGAGGGCAAGATTGCCCGCGGTGAAGTTTGAGCCTGCAGTGGGTGCCCCGTCTGCGGTCTTATTGACCTTATAGTAAACCATCACGCTCTTTGCGCTCTGATTCCAGCAGTAGAGCTTGCTGTTGAGGTTGAATGCCGCGCCCTCTCCGAACATATGAATGCCTGTTTCATACCCCTGAGGAACTTCGGAGCTTCCGACAACAGCCATAAGCGAGGAGGCAAGAATCGGCGACATCGCCTCGTTTTTCGCCGCGTAAAGCGCGAGCCACTGCGGGTTGACACAGCCGTTCATATCGGCACAGGTGTCTATATCATTAAAATAGCTGTCGCCTTTTTTGCGGTTTGATTCAACGGCTTTGTAATATGCCGACTGATTTTTCAAAACGATTTTTTCGTTGTTGCTGTTATATACAACAATATCTTTCTCATCTACCATATAGTGAGGAATCGGTGTGAAATCGACATTATAATGCGCCTTCATATCCTGATAGCCGAGATAAGCTGTTACCGCTCCGAAAATTATCATCGCAACGCCTATGCCGACTGTAAGATACTTCGCCATCGATGCCCTGGAGGCATATATCTCATCCATCCAGACATTTTTGGTAGCGTTGGGGCCAAACTCCGGCTGGGGTACCTCTATTTTATATTTGATACCCCTTTCTGTAAGAGAATCAAATATTGCGTTTTGCGCTTGACAGTCTTTGGGAGCGTTAAGAAGATTATCCCAATATGAGGCTTTGTATTTGAAAACTCCCCAGCTTACGGCAGAACCCACAAAAGCGGTAAACGTCACCGCGGTGATTGCCGCCATTGTAATCGTCCAGGCGCTGAATGACGAATCCTCTTCAACGGCAACTTCCATAACGTCGGAGCGTATGGCATCGCTTGTCAGAGCCACACCGCCTTTTTTGTAAATCGCGCGGTCAACGCCGTCATAAACGGAGGTTTCGCTTAATTTTTCAAGGTCGTCATCCTTGTATTCATCCGGATCGCTTAACGCAATAATCATAAGCTCGCGGAAGGTAATAAAATCAAGGCCGGCTCTCTGGCCATCCGAAAGCGAGGCGATAAAAGGATAAACCATGGTAATATCGGCCATTAAATCCTTTTTATCCAGCGTAAAGAAGTCAAGCATTGTGCCGTCGCCGTAATCGAGAGAATCAAGCATATCGTGTATTCCGATCATCTCGGCGGCTTTAATCATTTCCATCGTTTTGCTCTGCGCCTCGGCATACGCTTCAGCCGCTTGTGTCAATTCTTCATCGGAAGCATCCGCGGGCAGATTTTTGAGCTTTTCATACGCCTGCTGCTCCGCCTCTTTATCAAAATTCTCAACAATCCGGGTGTATTCATCATATTTCACGAGGTCATCCCTGAAATGTCCCCAATTATCGAGAATTCTGTTTGCGTCATCGTCATACATTTTTGCAAGCTTACGCATGGCGTCTGTCGGAGCTCCGCCGACGGAATCAAGCAGGTCTTCATAAGTGGTCCCGGCAAGGCGGTCAAGCCATGTATCCTCATTGTTATCCGCCGCGCGGGCGAGCAGATTCAGGATCATCAGTGTCGCTTTGCCGTTACACTGCGCAAGAATTGTAAGTAAATCTGCGTGCTCATTCTTTTCCTCTTCAGGCAGATCATCGCGCACCTGATTGTTTATTTCATAGAGAGAAGTCTTTTCCTTTTCTTTATCGGAAAGGGCCTCGTATTCCGGCACTGCCATTTCATATACGGTTTCATTAAGCAGTAAATCGCCGAGCCCTGCACCGCCGCAGTCATCATCAGTGAATTTATTGAGAATGCCGCGGATATACTCGGCACGTCTGTGCGCGGCGGCATCATCCGTGTCGATGTTTTCTCTGTATTCGTTTATGGCGGCAAGGAAATTATCAACAATCGGAATAATCTGCTGACTCATCTGACCTTCCATCAGCTTGTCATATTCTTTGACGTCATAGCCGCCCTTCATATTCATAAGAGCAAGGTCGGTTATTGCTTCGTTACGGTCGGTTGTTGTTTTGTAGCCGAGATATACCTTTTTATTGCCCTTGGCGCCCATAGATGTTGAACCCGAGCCCTGATTGAGGTCAACGGGATTGCCGTTTTCATCGCTGAGGATTTTGAAGCCCTCCGCTTGGGCATTGTTATAATTGCCTTCATAGACTTTTACGGCGCTGATGTATTCGGGCAAGGAATCCGCAAATACCTGTGCGGGCAGTGTGCCCGCAATTATCAGAACAAGCACAAGAGCAATAAGAATTTTTGAAAGATGTTTCATAATGTTATCCTTTTTTCGGTAGGGCGCGGATACATCCGCGCCGTTTGGATATTAGAGAATAGATATTAGATATAAGATATAAGATATTAGATGTCGGAATCGCATTGCGGAGAATTATATGTAATCGGAGCGTGCTTTGCACGCGACCCGAAATTCCGCATTCCGCATTCCGAATTCCGCATTAGCTTTATGCTTTCTTTGCCTTTTTCTTATTCATATACGATACCGCCATGCCGGAGACGAGAGCTCCGAAAGCGATGCCGGCAACGCCTGTGAGGGCTACCACACCGCCGGTGAAATTGGAACCGGTTGTGCCTGCGGATGAGGCTGCCGTTTTATCGACTTTAAAATATACCATAATGCTCTTTGCGCTCTGATTCCAGCAGTAATGCTTGTCATTAAGGTTAAACGCGGCTTTTTCACCGAACATGTGTATGCCGGTTTCATATCCCTCGGGAACGGTGCTGCTGCCGACAACGACTTTGAGCGAAGAAGCAAGAATCGGGCTCATTGCCTCGTTTTTCACGGAATAAAGCGCAAGCCACTGCGGGTTGACGCAGCCGTTCATATCGGCACAGGTGTCTATATCATCAAAATAGCTGTCGCCCTTCTTGCGGTTTGATTCAACGGCTTTGTAATATGCGCTCTGGTTTTTGATAACTATTTTTTCGCCCGCTTCATTGGTGACGGTTATATCCTTCTCCTCGACCATATAGTGGGGAATCGGAGTGAAGTCAACATTGTATTTCGCCTTCATATCGCGGTAGGAAAGATATGTGGTAACAGCGGCGAGGGCAATCATCGCCACCGCAAAGCCGACGGACAGATATCCTGCCACATTGGTTTTGGGCGCCATTTTTTCAGCATACTTGTTCGGATAATCCTTTACCCATTCACCAAGCTCTCCGGAACCGATTTCTCCGTATTTCATGTCTATTCTCTTTGCTAAGAGTTTTTCTGAAAAATCGGGGTAGTTCTTCGCCAGAACAGCATATTTGTGCCCACTGAGATTTTGAGCACTATTGTTAAACATTTTGGCATATACGCCCTTGGAAATTCTATTAATTGTAAACTGATCTAATTTCAAAGTAGTATAAGCCGCCAGGGAAAGGAAAGTTCCGAGAGCGGCAACGCCGGTGAGAGCCATCATAACAATAGTTGATGTGCTGAACATATCGAAAAACGAATCTTCGTTCTGCTCGGAAAGCCTTTTAAGAGCGTCGGCGCGCAGGGCGTCGCTGGTGAGCGCCACACCGCCCTTCTTATAGATGCCGCGGTCAACATCCGCATAGATCGAGGCCTTTTCAACTTTACTCAAATCTATTTCCTTATAGCCCTCCGCGTCTGTCAAAGCAACATTGAACAGGTCAAGCAGCGAAAGAAATTCGAGTCCTGCTCTCTGGCCTTCTGAAAGGGAGGCGACAAGAGGATAAAGCACGGTAATGTCTTCCTCAACCTCTTCTTTTGTCATTGAGAAGAAATCGAGCATTGTGCCGTCAAGATAATCGGTTTCCTCCAGAATATCATGAACGGCGGCATTCTGCACACAGTTAATAAATTCGGCATTGAGAAGCTGCTGCTCGGCGTAATCAATCAGGGTATCAGCCGCTTTTTCGGGGTCTGATTTTTCGCTCAGGTTTTCAACATCCTCATTGATCTGCTCCGCTTTTTCTTCGTCAAATTTCTCAACGGTTTCCACATTTTTATCATAATCGAGAAGCTGCTCGCGGAAAGCGTCCCACTTTTCGAGAATGTTTTCGGCATCGTCCTCATACTTTTTGTCAAGAGCTTTGATCGAATCGGTTGTTGCTCCGCCGGCAAAATCAAGCATATCTTCATAGGTGGTGTTTTCAAAACGGTCAAACCAGGTGTCGTCTTCGGTATCGGCTCCTCTGGTGAGCAGATTCTGCATAACGAGGGTGATTTTGCCGTTTGACTGCGCAATAATCGTGAGGATATCGGCGTGCTTGTTCTTATCTTCTTCGGAAAGGGAATCGCGCACCTTGTTGTTTACTTCATAAAAAGAAGTTTTTTCTTTATCTTTGTCG
>CADBOL010000014.1 GCA_902796295.1 Oscillospiraceae bacterium | reverse complement strand
GCATACCGTCTCTGCGGAAATCCGACCGAGGCAGTCGAAATCGTAAAGAATGCCTACACCAGAGTATTCTGCACTCTCTCGCGCCTTAAAAAGCCGGAGGCATTTGAGATCTTTATGAGGCAGAATATTGCCTCAGTTTATAAGGAAGGACGCACGTTCACTTTCGGAGAAGCCGTTGCGGATACTCCCGAGGGCCCGCTCGAGTTCCTTTCCGAGGATGTATATGACAACGATATAAAACGCGCGGCGGTTACAGACGCTGTTTCCGATATGAGCGATGAGCTCAGAAGCGCAACCGTGCTTCATTATTACAGCGGTATGCCCGTCACTCCTCTTGCGAGATATTTCGGTATCTCGGAGTCAGCGGTGAATTCCGTGCTTTCAAAGGCAAAAGAAATCATCTTTGAAAAATCCGGCAGCGAAAAGCCCGGCGTTCAAAAGCCCGGCACCCTGCCTGTGCTCAACAGGATTTTCAAGCTTGAGGCAGAGAGTGTCTCCGTCAATCCTGCGGATGTCAGAGATATTTTCTCATATGTTTTCGAAAAATACAGCGCATTCAAACAGGTTGAGAATACCAGAAACGGTGCCGGTTCATCCGGTTCCGCAGGCGGTCCCGCAGTTCCGCGTTCCTCCGGTTCCGGATCCGATGAGCCTGTGGGTATTGATTTTGATACATTTATCGACGAGCCTTATGCTAAAAAGCCTGTTGTCAAAAAGGGCGGATTCAGCCTTGATATTGTCAAGGATTTCATTTCAAATTTCAATCTCAAGAGAGATTACAGAAAGCTTATCATTCCGGCGGCTGCTCTGCTGATACTCATTCTGCTTATAGCGGGTATCTCCAAGGCGGCAGGAAAGAAGAGCAATGTCAGTGTCGATAACACCGCTACGGAAATTGTTGCCGAGCAGGTAGCGGCAAAGTGGGTCCCCGGCGGCTTTGAAGACTGCTCCGAAATCACATATCTCAATGAGAATATGGCCTGCTTCAAATCCGTGACCACACAGAAATACGGTATCATGGATTATACCGGCAAAATCCTTATTCAGCCGAGATATGATACGGAATTCAGAGCCTGCGGCACCGGCAGGGATTACTCAAATATGGGTAAATACCATGTTGTTATAAAGATTGACAACACAGATTATTATGTTTCATATTCCAACGGGAACGCGGAGATAGCCGGAGTCCATCAGAGTCACTCGTTCGAGGATGACACATTCCCCGCAAACGTCAAATATGATGAGAGAGACAGATACTTCGAAGGTTACGCGGCTGCCGAAAAGAACGGCAAATGGGGTTATGTTGACTTCGAAGGCAAAAAGGTTATTCCCTATCAGTACGAGGCCGTAAACATTGTAGACGGCGGCCTGAATGCTTTAAATAAATACAACAGCGATTACTGCAGACCCGTTACCGGCGGACTTGTCGCCGTAAAGAGAGACGGCCTTATGGGTATAGTCAATCTGAAGAATGAGGTTATTGCTGAATTTGAATACTCCGTGATAATGCCGGGCAAAGACGGTATATTTATAGCAAAGAAAGACGGCACATGGGGCGTTATTACAACGGGCAATGCCGTCAATACATTCACCGGTGTCAACTATCTGCTTGATACATCCGATGACGAGATTTCTACAGAGGCCGGTCAGGGCGATAAATACTATGTGGTTATCGGTTCCGGCGGAATCAATATCAGAGCCGATGCTGATAAAGACGCTCAGAAGATAGGCGAGCTCTCAACCGGTTCCCGCATCAAGGGTCAGGGCACAAAGGTTGCCGCAAACGGAAACGCCTGGCTGAGAATAGAGTTCAACGGCAGATACGGATATGTAGCCATGAACCTTGTTCGCGAAGACACAAGTTCAAACTGATTAACTGACGGTGCAGAGATGAATTTTGGAAGGTCATCCCTACCAAAAAGATTTCTGCACCTTTTTTATGATACGGAGGTCGATTACCATGCAGTGGACAGGAACTAATGAACTGAGAGAAAAATATCTCTCCTTTTTTGAGTCAAAAGGCCATTTAAGATTGCCCAGCTTTTCTCTTGTGCCCCAGGGAGACAAGAGTCTGCTTCTCATAAACGCCGGAATGGCGCCCATGAAAAAGTATTTCACCGGTGAGGTTACTCCTCCCCGCACGAGAGTTACCACATGCCAGAAATGTATACGCACGCCCGATATCGAAAGAGTCGGAATCACTGCGCGTCACGGTACTTATTTTGAAATGCTCGGCAATTTCTCTTTCGGCGATTATTTCAAAAAAGAGGCGACCTCATGGGCATGGGAATTCTTTACCCAAGTGCTCGAAATGCCTCCGGAAAAGCTTTATATAAGCGTTTATCTTGACGACGATGAAGCCTATGATATCTGGACAAAGGATATCGGAGTTTCTCCCGACCATATGGTCCGTTTCGGCAAGGAAGATAATTTCTGGGAGCATGGCGCAGGTCCGTGCGGTCCCTGCTCTGAAATCTATTTTGACCGCGGCGAGAAATTCGGCTGCGGAAAACCTGACTGTAAAGTCGGATGCGAGTGCGACCGCTTTGTTGAGGTCTGGAATCTTGTTTTTACCCAGTTCGAAAACGACGGCAACGGCAATTACACGACTCTCAAAAATAAAAACATCGACACGGGAATGGGCCTTGAGAGACTTGCCTGCGTTATGCAGGGAGTTGACAATCTCTTTGAGGTTGATACCGTGCAGAATATAATGAAGCACATCATAGACATATCGGGCATAAAGTATCACGAGGATGAAAAGCGCGATATATCTCTGAGAGTTATCACCGACCATATCAGAAGCACAACATTTATGATAAGCGACGGTGTCATGCCGTCAAATGAGGGCAGAGGATATGTCCTGCGCAGACTTCTCAGAAGGGCGGCGCGTCACGGCAGACTTCTCGGTATAAAAGGAACTTTCCTGCATGAGGTTGCCGAGACTGTCATAAAAGAAAATGAGGGTGCTTACCCCAATCTTGCTGAGAAACACGATCTCATCGTTAAGGTCATCAAGGCCGAGGAAGAGAATTTCAACAGAACCATTGACACGGGTCTTCTGCTTCTTGAAAATATCATTTCCGAAAGCAAATCCGATGTGATTTCAGGCGCAGACGCCTTTAAACTCCAGGATACATTCGGTTTCCCGATTGACCTCACGAGAGAGCTTCTTGAAGAAAAAGGCATGAGCGTTGATATCGACGAATACAACCGTCTCTATGCCCAGAGCAGAGCTGCCGCGAGAGCCGCAAGAAAAGATGCCGGCGCAGAGGCCTGGAAGGGCGGAAACGTTTCGCTCAAAGATATTGAAAAGACGGAATTCCTCGGTTATACGGAAAATGAGTGCGATGCCTGTGTAAAAGCGATTATTTCCGGCGGCGAGCGCTCTGATTTCGCCGACAGCGAAGGCGAATCCGCGATAGTTCTCGACAGGACCGTATTCTACGGCGAGAGCGGCGGCCAGGTGGGAGACACCGGTACAATTACATTTGCCGGCGGAGCCTCTTTTGAAGTTGAGGCTACTCAAAAGACAGCCGACGGGCATTTCCTTCACATAGGCAGGATTATTTCCGGTGAAACGATCGCAGTGGGCGATAAGGCTCACGCGGTGATAAACCGCGAGACACGCAAGGCGACAATGAGAAATCACACTGCCGCGCATCTCCTTCAGGCGGCGCTCAGGGAAACTCTCGGAACTCATGTCGAGCAGGCGGGTCAGCTTGTCAACCCCGAAGCGGTCAGATTTGACTTTACTCATTTTTCGGCTCTTACGCCGGAGGAGATTCAGAAGATAGAAGACAGAGTCAATGAAATCATCCTTGAGGCGATTCCTGTCACGACCGAAGAAATGCCGATAGATGAAGCAAAGAAACTCGGCGCTATGGCGCTTTTCGGTGAAAAATACGGTGATATAGTCAGAGTTGTCAGAGCAGGTGATTTCTCAACTGAGCTTTGCGGCGGCACACATGCCGACAACACAGGCAAACTCGGACTTTTCAAGATTGTTTCGGAGTCATCCGTCGCAGCCGGCGTCAGGAGAATAGAAGGCGTTACCGGTCTCGGAGTTCTTGAATACATAAAGAGAAACAACGAGCTTATCAGGAACACCGCTGTTTCAATGAAGACAGCCAACGTCAGCGAAATCGACAAGAGAGCCGCGTCGCTTGTGACAGAGCTCAAGACTGCCGAGAAGGAAATCGAGAAGCTCAGGAGCGAACTCTCGTCAATCAAAGCGGGAGATATGATGAATAACTCGGTTTCGGTCGGCGATTTCAGCCTTATTACCGCCACGGTTGACGGAGTTAACCCGGGTGAACTCCGACAGATGGCAGATAAAGCCAAGGATGATGATAACACTGTTATGTTCATCTGCGGCATAAATGATACAAAAACAGGAGCAAACTTTGCCTGCGCCTGCGGTAAAAACGCAATTGCCGGCGGTGCTCACGCGGGTAATCTTGTAAAGAAGATTGCAGGCCTTGCAGGAGGCTCGGGCGGCGGAAGACCGGACAGCGCGATGGCGGGCACAAAGGACCTTACAAATATCGACAGCGCCATGTCTGCTGTGGCTGACGGTCTCAAAGAGATGCTTAAATAAGGGAGAATAACTATGGATTGTCTGTTTTGCAAAATTGTCAGCGGAGAAATACCCTCCGCCAAAGTTTATGAGGATGATACTGTCCTCGCGTTCAATGATATCAATCCGGAGGCGCCGGTACATATTCTTTTGATTCCCAAGGCGCACATCACTTCAATGGCCGATATAAACGAGAGCAATTCAGCTGTTGTGGCCCACATTTTTGAGGTTGCGGCAAAGATTGCCCGTGAAAAAGGATTTGACGACGGATTCAGAGTTGTGAGTAACTGCGGAGACAGCGCGGGTCAGACAGTCAAACATCTGCATTTTCACCTCATGGCGGGCCGTGATTTCGGCTGGCCGGCAGGCTGATATAAGGAGATTTCATTATGGCAAAAAGTGAATTTTATACTGCAGATATAGCGGGATTAAAAAGAGACCTTCCGGTCTGTCCTCTTAATGATAAGCTTTCAATTGCCGGATTTGTTATTTTCGGCGATGTTGAGATAACTGTCCATGCCGCAAAGGAACTGCTTGCCCGTGTACCTGAATTTGATTATATTCTTACACCTGAGGCTAAGAGTATTCCTCTTGCTTATGAGATGAGCAGGCAGAGCGGCAAGAAATATTTTGTGGCCAGAAAAAAAGAAAAGCTCTATATGAGAGACCCCGTAAAGGTCAAAGTTCAGTCCATAACCACAAAGGGCGAGCAGACACTTATCCTTGACGGAAAAGACGGCGAAGAGCTCAGAGGCAGGAAAATAGTACTGGTGGATGATGTGATTTCCACCGGCGATTCCCTCAGAGCGCTTGAGAAGCTTGCAGAGAACTTTGAATGTGAAATTGTGGCAAAGACTGCCGTGTTTGCCGAGGGAGAAGCTTTTAACAGGAAAGATTTAACGGTTCTCAGCTTCCTTCCTCTTATAGAAAACTGACAAAAAGGTGTGACGGAAAATGCCGCGTCCGTTTGCGGTAATCGGTATCACGGTTTTTCTTGTGCTTATGGCTTTGAGCGGCGTTTCATCAAAGCTCGTTCTTGCTGCTCTGGCAGTATTTACGGCGGCGCTGCTCATCAGTCTGTTCACGCGGAATATCCGCAGACAGCCTGTTTTCCCCGTCGCTTTTGCGAGCGCGGCGGTTGCCTGCCTTCTGCTTCTTGCGGTAAATGAGTTTTACTATTATCCGTTGCTCAGAATGGCAGAGAAGACCTGCTGTGCAGACATCCTGATTACCGACGAGTGCGAGAAGAAATACGGTAATTTCTATTACAAAGGTTCGGTCAGTTCGGCAGACGGTGAAAAGATTCACGCCAATGTTTACCTGTGCTTTTCGTCCGCTCCGGATCTCAGGCCGTATGACAGGGTCAAGGGAAATTTCAGGTTTTATAAACTTGGGCGCACGAACGAGGATACTGCCGCATCCAGAAAGGCCGAGAACAGATTTCTCGGCGCATATCCAGCGGATGACGGATACGAAATCTCTGCCGATACATCATTTCATCTTAATAAAACAGCCGTGGCGGGCAGGGGAGCAATAAGAAAAACCCTGCTCCGTCTTCTGCCGAATGACTTCGGCGGTCTCTGCGCGGCCATGCTGACCGGTGACAGATCGTCGCTGTCGGATTCCGCATATACCGCTCTGAGAAAGTGCGGTATTTCCCATCTTATCTGCGTTTCCGGCCTTCATCTTTCACTCTGGACATCCGCGATTCTCTGGTTCCTGAGAAAACTGAGACTCGGTGAAAAGGCCGCGTGCGCGCTTGCCGTTCCTGCGGTTCTTTTTCTCATGGTTTTTATGGGTATGACCTATTCCGTGATAAGATCCGGCATAATGATGCTGATTTATCTTGTATCGGTTTTACTCTCACAGAGAAAAGATTCACTGAATTCCCTCGGAATTGCTCTTGTTTTTATCTGCGTGAGCAATCCGTTTTCCCCGGGGCATCTGAGTCTGCAGCTCTCTGCCCTTTCGACACTCGGAATCATCACTGCGGGGGAATACCTGTTCCCCGAGATTGACGCTTTTTTTGAAAAGCACGCAAGGATTCAGTTTTTAAAGAGAATTACGGATTCTCTTCTGGTGACATTTTCCGCGGTGATATTTACCCTTCCCGTTATTCTTCCGCTCACGGGCGGTTTCAATTTCGGGGTGTTTCCGTCAAATCTGCTGACGGTCATACTTGCCGAGGCCTGCATGGTATGCGCTGTTTTCGGCGTATTGATCGGACTTATTTCAACCGGCATTGTCAATTTACCGGCTTTTGGCGCCGGACTCTGCGCAAAGGCCATTCTGGGTATTTCTTCAAAGGTTTCCCGGATTGATTTTCTTCAGTTCAATTTGTGTGAAAGAGATATTTATATTATTCTCTGCGGCCTGTTTGCTTTTTGCGCTTTCGCTGTGCTCACGGCTCTTTACGGAAAGAGAATTCTTCTGGGCTCGGCATGTTTCCTTTCGGGTATTTTTATTCTTACGCTTTCATTTTACTCATATATGGATTCGCTTGTTACGAAAATAACCGTATTTGATACGGGAAACGGCAGCGCCGTGATGGTCAGCAAAGACGGT
>CADBOL010000013.1 GCA_902796295.1 Oscillospiraceae bacterium | reverse complement strand
TATTTCGACCAGAACTGCTTCTTCCGGCTGAAAATAGTCTTTTGTATTGCTGCTTAACCCGGCGGCCATATACGCCCGGGTAAAGGAGATTTCCTCAACATTGCTTAAATAAACAAATGTTGAGTCCGCCGCGGCATTCGGCATTCTTCCGCTGATTTCGAGGCGGTACTTATATGTATAATCATCACACATCCAGGTCCCGTCATTCATTTCATAATATGTTTTCATATTGCCGGCCACTGTGTTTTTAACGTCGCCTTTCTTTCCGCACGCCGGCACCGTTAATATCATCATTATACACAGCAGTACTGTTATGACCTTTTTCATTTTTAACACCTCAATAAACCGGGATTAATCAAGCAAGCCGGATATTGATTCCTCATAGTTTTCTCTGATAAGAACAATCTGTTCTCCTGCAGCCTTAAATCCTTCTGTAAACAGGCGGTTGTCTTTTTTAAGCTGTCCGGCTGTGCAATCCGAATCATCCTGCCTTGTCTCTATATCGGACGCATGCGCTTTTATCTCTTCAAAATGAGCATCTATATATTCATCAGTCATCGCAAGACAGATAAAGCGGATTGACGGCAAATAAGATTCATCAAAACCGCGCCGCCAGTCAAACGGAACATAACAGCCCTCAATGATGAGATTCTGCATGTTTTCAATTGCGGTTTTGATTATTTCACGCACGACGGGCCATATATACTCCGTCATCTTTTCATCATCGCAGGCGGTCAGGTCAGTTTTTCCGCTGCGGATCAATCCCATTTTCAGGTGGTCTATTGACATATACGGATAATTCAGTTTTTCAAGCAGACGCTGTGCAAGAAGCGTTTTGCCGGTGTGACTTGCACCTGTAATCAGTATAATCATAATTTTGCCTTAATTTCCTTTTTAACTCTTTCAATATCACTGCAAGTAAGAAGTGGTATAAGCGCATTAATCTCGTCAATGCTTTTATCCCACCACCTGAATCTGAGCAGCAATTCAATCAGTTCATCGTCAAATCTTTTGCGCAGTTTTCTTGCGGGATTCCCTATAACAATCGTATACGGCTCAACATTGCTGCCGACAACGCTGTTTGCGCCGATAATCGCGCCGTCTCCGATATGAACGCCCGGCAGAATAACGGCATTCTGACCTATCCACACATCGTTGCCGATAACAGTATCGCCTTTCAGCGGCAAATCGTCAGCGGAAGGCGGCTCCATACCCCAGCCTTCAAGCGTGTAAAACGGATAAGTTGAAACGGCATTCATCTGATGATTCGCACCGTTCATTACAAATTCAACACCCGATGCAATCTGGCAGAATTTGCCTATAATGAGTTTATCCCCGTTCCAATCATAGAGATGAGTAACGTGGCTTTCAAAATCCGAATCGGCGATATATGTAAAATCCCCGGCAATAATATTCGGATTCTTCAGCGTCGGTTTAACATATATTTCTTTATCATATCCGGCAATCGGATGTATTACATCCGGATCCGGATTCTTTCCGTTTTTCAATCTCTTCACCTCTGATAATTCAGGTTTGCTTGATTGATTATACCATATATTTATTCAAAATAAAATAACTATTTCCATATTAAACAGTCAGCCTGAGAAGGAATTATAATAAATCGCCCCGCAGAGCAAGCTCTGCGGGGTAAAAATGCAGTTATTTTAGAATTACCGTAAAATAATTTTACAGAGTAACTCCCACAAGGCCGAGAACCTTGTTTAAAGCTTCGCGGACATAACCGATAATCATATTGAAGAAATCAACTATTTTTTCAATAAAGGTTTTTTCCGCCGGCTCTTCTTCCTGAGCTTTTACGGTAAAGCTGACGGTCTTATCCTCTCCGAGGGTGTTGCCGTTATTTGCTTTTACATCCTTGCCGATTTTGAGGGTGTATTCGCCGCCTTCAAGCTCATTGAGCTGAACCTTTACAAGTCTCTTGGTTTCATCCTTTGAATCATCAACGGGAAGAACGGTGCAATCGGCTTTTGAACCGTCGGCCTTGTAAACGCCGATGAGCTTTGCGTTATCCGCTTCGTTGGTCTTCATGCCGCGGTCAAATTCGATGACGATGGTCTCTTTGCCTTCAAGCTCAGCTCCCGCCAGATCTTTATCATCAACTTTGGCGCTCACGAATGAAAGAGGATTGTTTCCTCCGCCCGAGCCGTTGCCTGAGCCGCTTCCGCTGCCCTTTGCGACAGTGAATTTTATCTCAACTTTATCTGCAAGCTCGCTCTCGTTTTTGGCTTTGATGCCTTTGGCTGCCGTCAGTGTGTAAGAGCCTTTTGCGATATCGCCGAGCGATACGGAGAGCTGTGTCTTATCCCCGCCTGCGGTGACAGAGACAGTTGAGATTTTGTTGCCTTCGGAATCCTTGACATTGATTTTGCCGATGTTGTTGGCAAGAACGGATTCGTCGGTAACATTGTTTGAGAATGTAAGGATAATGCTGTCGCTTGCCGCGATCTCCGGGTTTTCCGCTGCGAGGAGATCAACGCTTCCTGCTGCCGCCGAGGTAAGGGTGAGAGCATCCGCAGCGCTTGATACTACGGAGAACACCATTAACAGGGCGAGAATGATGCTGAGAACTGATGTTGTTTTTTTCATGTTGGTTTCCTTCCTTTTATGATTTTTTATTTTTTATTTTTATAATCGCAACCGCAAAAACGGCTGACAATACCAACGCAAGAATAGCTGCTCCTATAATTACAGGAGTCTTATTACCCGTTTTATCCTCCGGTTCATCCTGTGTCAATTTCTCCGGGACGGCCGGGTCTGTCTGTGAATCTCCGGCAAATGAGTCTTCAGACTCTGCTTCGGATTCTTCATATGTTTCATATTCTTTATAACCTGTATCTTCTTCCGGGTATGAAATTTCCGGCGATATAACACTTGCGGTGACGGATTCCGGCTGAGTTAACGTAACCGTGGATTTTACGAGTGTTGTATCGGCCTGCGAAGTACGCTGTGCAGTTTCTGTCTTTACGGATTCAGTCTTTTTTACGGAGGAAGTTTCCGTATTTCCCGCTTTATCCTGCTTTGACGAAGACACTGCGCGGGTTGACCTTGTCACTCTTCCGGCGGATGTGGTAAACGTGACCGATGACACGGCTGTTGTATTTGCCGCAGTCTGATATGTCTCTGCCGCTGTCGTTTCGGCTGTATTCGCTTTCGCAGAGGTTGTGGTTTTTGTGATAACAATCTTTTTTTCTGCAGCCGGTGATTTTACGGTTGTAACCCTTGCGGCAGATGTGGATGTCGTATCGGCAGGCCGGGAAGAACTGCCGGCGGCGGTTGAAAAGCTGATATAAGTATCTTTGCCGAGGTATGACCCGTTTTTCGCCTGTAAATCCTTGCTTATTATAAGCAGGTAGGTTTCGCCTGAGCTGAGGTCTGATTTCGGTTTTACAGTAACCGTGCGTTTGACTTCCTGCGTCGGTTCAACCTGATCATCGCCCATTATAATATCAACCGGGATTCCTCTGCCCCCGCTGTCTTTGAGCTTAAAGCATTTCATATTGTTTTCGCGGACTGTTATATTGACCACGTTTTTATTGAAAAGCAACACTATATCGGTATCTGTCTCAACATCCTCCGCTCCGTTGGGAATACTCGATGAGACAAATTGAAAGGGTACATCCTTCCCGCCTCCGGAGCCGTCTCCTCCCTCGGCAAAAGCCGAAAAGATAAATATCAGCATGATAAAGACGGCGACCGGGCAGGCAAGCGCCCGTCTTAAATTTATGTTTCGATTCATAAACATCACCTTTTTATGCACTCAAAGCTTTTCTCTGTCCAGCGGCGGTAACGGCAGTTATAGCAGCTGACCTCATCATCGCACACCAGCTCATCTTCACAGTCTTCGGAGAATAACCCGCATTCCTCAGCTATTCGCACTGCATCGGCAAAAGAATTCCTTCCTCCGCGAAAAATGCTTCTTCCGTTTTCTTTAATCCAGTCTGTCATTGTTTTTTCTCTTTATTCTTTTTGATTTTCGGCTTCGGCATAAACTGACCGTTTTCATTTACGATAACACCTGTTATCAGTCCTTTACTGTAAAGCAGCTTCGTGGGATGAACGAATCTGATTGAAAGATTATCCGTGATTTCGTTTCCGTCTTCATCGATAAAACGCTGAACGCCGAATACCGAAGCGAATTCCGATAAGGTCCACTCGGACTTATTTGGAAGAGGCTGAATTTTGCCTTTGATTCTGCCCTCTTCTTTTCCGGCGCGCAGGGCGGCTCCTGCGAGAGCGCCGATTATTCCGCCGCCCGTTCCGCCATGCTCGCTCAGATGGAGACCGTCTCCGAATCCTTCCGCCGCTTTATACGCATCAGACTTTGTGAGGACCTCGCACTGCGCACGCTTTCCGAATTCAATCAGGGCGGAATAGTCAAAAGATGAATCATCGGTCAGAATGCAGAGCCCGGGATCGGAACCATCGGCCGAATTCTCTTCAAGATACTTTTCACAGAACTCCGTGAACACTTCGCGGTCACCGGTTTCCGCCGAGCAGCACATAGAGCTGTTATGGGAAGTATATGGAATGTCATCGTGAATATAAAGCTGATAGCGGACCGTAAATCCTGCTTTGGAGAGGCCTTTTATCGCCGCTTCGCCCATCATATTCTCAAGGAGCTCACCGGTTCCTATGCTGTCATAATTATCGGTATCATCTATGCAGACAAACATTTTCATGCGGCATCCTCCTTATGCTCTGTTTTCGGCTCGCGCATTTCGGAGCCCTCGATTATGGCGCTGAGCCATTCATCGCTTATCTCAAAATCAAAAAAATCCTTGTAAAAAGACCTGATTTCCGAATCCATATCAACCTCAAAGCTTTCGGGATAAAGAAGCTTCATCAGCCACAGAATCGCAAGAGGGGTCTCAAAACTTGAGGGATGCCCCCACCTGGTTATGCCTATGGGAATCTGATACACTTCGCCCTTTTGCACGCAGGTGAGTCCCTCCCATTTGGGGTCGCTGAGAATATAGTCGTCAACCATAGCCTCGTTGCAGATAATGATATCGGGATCCCAGACGTATATCTGCTCGAGAGTCGTATATGCTTTTTCGCCTTCAATTCTGAGTCTGCCGCTCTGAACCGAGACATTTTCAACACCTGTCAGCGCTATCCAGTCGGCGCAGTAGCTTCCCTCGTAATCCGTGCGGACGGCTTCGTTTACCGAATGATAAAGCTTTTTCCCGGTGCCCGGAGCGTTTTTCTCAGCGCGGTCGATAACCGATTTAAAATAAGAAATATATTTCTGAGCCTTTTCTTCTCTCGCAAAGGTTTTCCCGAGTATTTCAACCGCTTTCAGCTGATCTTCAATGGTTTCAAAGTCTATTACGATATAAGGTGCGCCGATTGCTTCGATTTTTGCCCTTTCCGCTTCGCTCTCATATACGCCGGAGTTTATTATCATAAGATCGGTATTTCTTGACATGATTTCCTCGGCATTGACCGAGCCGCTGTTTTTGACTACCGCGGCGTTTTCAAGAGAAGGGCATATCTGCATAAGCAGCCTGCTCCTTGCGGCGTTGTTTGTAAAGGAAGTGATTCTGTCTCCGAGGCCGAGCATAACGATTACCGGGCCCGAAAACGGGCAGAGAACACATACGGATTTCGGCTCAGAAGGAACCGAAACCTCCCTGCCGGCAGAATCCGTAACCGTAATATCACCGGTCAGATCACGCTTTTCGGGAGTGCAGGCGCAGAGGGAAACAAAAAGAAGTATAACGGAAATTGCAATCGCCGCATATCGTTTCATAAGGTTTCTCCTTCTAAAAATCACTGCCCAGCACGGCAACCGTTCTGACGGTTTTGCCTTCTTCGCCTTTTATTTCACAGACAGCCGCTCTGACCCCGTAACCCTCAAGAAGTGTTTCGGGAGTGATGAGCTCACCCGGTTTTCCCTTTCGGATTTCTTTATCTTTGCAAAGCATAACCGCCTGACATGCAACACCTTCCGATTCAAAATACAGAGGATGCTGCAGGGCGTGCGTGGCCATAAGCACGGTGATTCCGTCATTCCGGACCAGGTCCGTTATTATTTCAAGAAACAGCAGTTCGTTTTTGAAATCGAGCGAGGATGTCGGTTCATCCAATACGATGAGCGGCGCCTGCTGAGCCAGGGCGCGGGCAAGAAGTACAAGTTTACGCTCTCCGCCCGAGAGCCCGGTATAGGGCCTTTGCGCAAAATCCTCAATTCCGATACGGGATATCGCCGAATCGCAGATTTCATAATCATCCTTACCCGGTGCTCCGAGAAGCCCAGACTGCGATGTTCTTCCCATAAGGACTATTTCCCTTACGGTGTAAGGAAATGTCGGAGTATGAAACTGAGGAACATAGGAGACCAGCTTTGCAAGTTCGGAGCGGGAAAGCGGAAGAATGTCTTTTCCGCAAACCGAGATGTTACCCTTATAGCTTCTGTGAAAACCGAGAACACAATCAAGCAGTGTAGTTTTTCCACTGCCGTTAGGGCCGAGGAGGCAGACGATTTCGCCCTTTCCGGCTGTCAGCGATACGCCGGATAGCACGGGTGTTTTATCATATGAAAAAGAGAGGTTATCAATATTTAAAATCATGCTCTGAATCCTCCCTTCGTCTTTTTGAGAAGATAAACGAAGAAGGGCGTGCCTATAAGCGCGCAGAGGATTCCTATCGGTATTTCCGAGCCTGTAAGCGTGCGGGAGAGCAGGTCCATTATCACCATAAACCCGGCTCCGAGTGAAATGCTGACAGGGATGAGTTTCTGATTGCTGTTTCCCGTAATCATACGCCCGATATGCGGGATTACAAGGCCAACCCAGCCGATTGTTCCGCTGATACAGACTGCCGCGGCAGTGCAGAGAGTAGCCCCGCCGATAATCATGATCTGCGCCTTGCGGACATCAACGCCGAGCGAAGCGGCTTCTCTCTCTCCCATTGAAAGCACATTGAGTTTCCAGCGTGAGAGAAAAACAAGAAGCAAACCCAGGCCCATCGGTATAAGAGCATAAAAATGAGAATAATTAACCGAAGCGAAGCTGCCCATGAACCAGAAAGTGATGGACGGAAGCTGGCTGTATGGGTCGGCGACATATTTCATTATCGAAACAAGGGCGCTGAAAAATGCGCCGACTATAACGCCACCGAGAATCATGGTTATCGAAGTGGTGACGCGTGATATTCTGCCGGCAAAATAACTCAGCAGCACAGCGGCAACCGCGAATACAAACGAAAAGATATATGTGTATACTCCGCCGCCGAAAAACACTATTGCCAAGCAGGCACCGAAGCCTGCGCCGTTTGATACTCCGAGTATGCCGGAATTCACAAGCGGATTCCTGAATACGCTCTGGAACGCCGCTCCGGACACCGCGAGAGAAGCGCCGACGAAAGCGGCGGCAACCGCCCTGGGAAGTCTCAGCTGTAATACCGTAACCCTTGAAGCGGCGGAAACAGTATCAGGGCGAATAAGAGAAAACACAACCTCGCTGAAAGAAAGGTGATATCTGCCGAAAAACAGCGAAACAAACACAGCGGCAAGCGGCAGAACAAACAGCAGTATTATTACGGGCAGAGACAGACTGTCTCTTTGCTTATGCGCCTGCATTCATTTCACTCCTTTCCGGTAATCAGCTGCAGATTCAATCCGAAATGATTATTTCATCATCCTCTTTGACAACTCCGCCCTCAAGGACGATGCCGAATATGCCTTCTCTCGGCATTATGCACTGACCGACAAGCTCCCTT
This sequence comes from Oscillospiraceae bacterium, assembly GCA_902796295.1. Lineage (GTDB taxonomy): Bacteria > Bacillota > Clostridia > Oscillospirales > Acutalibacteraceae > CAG-177. Next base: position 90 of record CADBOL010000013.1, on the reverse strand, counting down.
ATCGCGCAGCCGTCGTGGCATTCCTTGCCTATCTGAGTGATTTCAATCAGCGCTTCGTCGCCGATTTTCAGCTTTGTGCCGACGGGCAGG
>CADBOL010000012.1 GCA_902796295.1 Oscillospiraceae bacterium | reverse complement strand
CTCAAGAGGAATGTTCTTCAACATCTCGCTTGAAACGGGCAAGACTCAGCTCATCCGCTCCGTCATCGAAGGCGTCTGCTTCCATATGCGCTGGTTCCTCGAAACACAGGAACACAAAGTCAAGACCTCCGATACGGTCCGCTTTGTCGGCGGCGGCGCGCTCAGCGATGTCACCTGCCAGATTCTCGCCGATATAACCGGCAAGACCATTGAGACTGTTGACAGCCCGCAGAATGTCGGCGCGGTAGGCGCGGCGGCTCTCATGGCGGTCGGTCTCGGCATCATAGACAATGTGGGAGATGCCAAAAAGCTTATCCCCGCAACCAAGACATTCAAACCCGACGGCAGAAACAAGGCGGTCTATGACCGCAACTATGAGGTCTACAAGACTCTCTACGCAAACAACAAAAAGGCTTTCGCCGCTCTCAACGGCTGAGAAGCCCGGGCGGAAACAGGTTTTTGCCGCGCACATATCAGGGAGGTAATCCGATGAAAAAATATATTGCAGCCGCTGTCGCTCTTATGCTTGTCGCCTGTGTTTTCACAGCCTGCGGCAAAAAGCCGAAAGGCACGGAAGCTGTCACCATTGAAGGCGGCTCAACTCTTGCCGTTGTCACCAAAGAGGACGGCGGACTTGACAGAAACGAGCACGGCGACATCATGATGGTCGTCACCGAAGAAAACGGCAACGTCGTCACCGACGCGGCGGGAGAGCAGGAGACCACAAGGGTCAATCTCAAAACCGCGTTCGTATATGACAACAAAATAGAGTTTGAAGACTATTACCTTGAGATTCCCGACGGCTGGAGCAACAGCTCGAGCTGGAGCGACCTTGTTATCTCAAAGGACGGCTCAGACGAGAGAATATCAATAATGCGCTCCGAAGAAAAGACTCTTGAAGAGGCCTTTGCCGGCACGCAGGAAATGTTTGACAAGATAACCGAGATGAATCCCAAAGCGGTTCAGAAAAAATCGGGTATAAATATCGGCGATGACACAATCACTCTTCTCTCCTGCTACTCGGAAACAAAAGAAGACAAGACCTATCTTGCCTACGGCTATCTTGAAAAAGACGGTGCGCTCTACACATTCATGATCTCCGCAAAGCACGATCTCAGCGAAGATTTCTCAGAGATTGAAAAAATACTCAACAGCGTTGAATTCAAATAATCCGAAGGAGCTTTCAGATGTTATTTACTCAGGATATCGGTATTGACCTCGGTACCGCGAATACCCTTGTTTTTGTCAAGGGAAAGGGAGTCGTTATCAGGGAGCCGTCGGTTGTCGCGGTAGACCAGAAGACCACTCCGCCGAAGGTTGTTGCCGTAGGCGCTCAGGCAAAGGAAATGATAGGCCGCACTCCCGGCTCAATGGTTGCCGTACGCCCTCTCAAAGACGGTGTCATCGCAGATTTTGATATCACCGCGGATATGATAGAGACTTTTATCAGGAGGACTGTCAAGAGCAAACCCTTCCTCAAGATAAGGGTGCTAATCTGCATACCCTCCGGTGTCACCGAGGTTGAGAGAAAGGCGGTTCACGATGCCGCCAAGAGCGCGGGCGCGAGCTATATATCTCTCATAGAGGAACCGATGGCCGCTGCAATCGGAGCGGGCATGCCCGTCTCGGAGCCCATAGGCAATATGGTTGTCGACATCGGCGGCGGCACAAGCGAGGTCGCCGTGATTTCGCTCGGCGGAGTTGTCACATCAAACTCCTGCCGCATAGCGGGAGACAGGCTCGACGAGGCCATCGTTTCATATGTCAGGAAGAAATACAATCTTCTTATCGGCGACAGGACCGCCGAGGATATTAAAATAAAAATCGGCTCCGCCTACCCCTATGAGGGCGAGGGCTCAATGAATATCAAGGGCAGAAATCTTATGGACGGTCTGCCGAAAAACATTGACATAACCAGCGCGGAAATCCGCGAAGCCATGGCTGAGCCCATCTCGCAGATTGCCGACCTCGTCAAGACAACGCTCGAAAAAACTCCCCCCGAGCTCGCCTCCGACATTATTGACAGGGGCATTATGCTCACGGGCGGCGGTGCTCTCATAAAGGGGCTCGACAGGCTCATCGCCGAGGAGACAAAAATCCCCGTTGTCATCGCCTCAAGACCTCTTGACTGCGTCGTAAACGGCACCGGTATCTGCCTCGAGGGCAAAGTGATGCCCGGCCACGAGAGCGGTAAAAAATACATCTGATATTTTAAAAAGGGCGGCTTATGAATCGTTTCCTTAAATCATCCGGTTTCAAACTTTTTGTCATCATACTTTCCGCATTGATTGCGGGGAGTGTGATTTCCGTTGTCTCCAAGAGCGGTTCCTCTCCTCTCAACAAGGCCGTAAGCGTTGTTTTCGGCCCCGCATCGCGCCTTGCCGGCTCAATCTCTTCGAGCTTTGCCAATCTTCCGATTTCGTTCAAATCCTCCACCTACTATAAAAAGCAGGCGGAGCAGCTGAAAAAAGAGGTTGATTCCCTGCGCGAGCAGCTTGTTGACTACGAGGAGCTCGTTCATCAGAATGAGTTTTACAAGGAATTCCTCGATCTCAAAGAGGAACACACCGATTATAAATTCACAAAAGCCGCGATCATCGGCAGAGACGCGGCGGATAAATTCTCATCATTCACTCTCAATAAAGGCTCCTCGGGCGGTATAGCAGTAAACGACCCCGTAATCTACGGCAAATATGTCGTGGGTACCGTCGTGAGCGTTACCCCCACGCAGTGCGTCGTGAATACTCTGCTCAACCCCAAGACCAATGTCAGCGCCTATGAGATACGCACGGGCGAGGTCAGCTTCGTGACCACCACAGTCGAGTATTCAAAGCAGAATCTATGCGTTATGCCGGGCCTTTCCCCTTCCACCGCCGTCACCGCGGGCGGCCTTGTCTGCACCGCCGGTATCAGCGGTATTTACCCCTCGGATCTCATAATCGGCTCCGTTGACGATATTGTCGATGCCACCGCGGATATTTCCGCATCGGCGATTATCAAGCCGGGCGTTGATTTTTCACAGCTGACCGATGTCTTCATCATAACCGAGTTTGACGGGCAGGCAAAATGATGGCAAAACGAATTTTCACCGACAAAGTAATTATCAGAAGAGCCGTCCTCGCGGCGGCAGTTCTTCTGTTTTCAATACTGCAAAACACGCCCGGATGGTTTCCGCAGCTTGCGGGAGTGCGGGCTTTAATAATTATTCCCCTGGTCACCTCGATTGCAATGTATGAGCGCGATACAGCCGGAATGCTTTACGGCCTTTTTGCCGGCGCTCTCTGGGATATTACGGCAAGGGGCAATTCCTTCAACGCAATCTTTTTCCTCATCACCGGCTTTGTCTGCGGGGTTCTCATAAACACGGTCATGCGCTGCAATTTCATCACCCACCTGCTTCTGACCGCCGCGGCGACCGTGATATATAATACTGGCTACTGGCTTTGGCACTATGTTTTTGCCGGTCTCGATATGAAAATCACTATGCTTCTGAGATTCTACATCCCCGGCATGGTATATACGCTGCTCCTTTCTCCCGTGGTTTTCTGGCTCGTAATGCTGCTTGAGAGAAAACTGAGAGACTGAATTATTAACGGAAATCTGAGATAAAATGTATAACAATTCATCAAACATCAGGCGCACCGCGCTGATACTGACAATCGTGATACTCTTTGCCGTGCTTGCGGGAGACCTTGTAAAGCTTCAGGTCTTTGAAACGCAGGCATACAAGGATATTGTCTCAAACGTCTCCGCAAGGATTTCCCCCATCAAGGCCTCGCGCGGCGAGATAGTCGACAGCGAGGGCAAAAAGCTTGTATTCAACGAGCAGGGCTTTTCCGTAATTTTTGACGCCGCGTTTTTCCCGGGCGATGACGAGCCGGAGGAGAGAAACGCCATTATAAACAGTCTTATACACCTCTTCAGCGCAAACCGCCTTGAGTGGACGGATAATCTCCCCATTGTGATTGACGCAAACGGAAAAATCAAATTCAAGGCAGACAGCGAAGTGCTCATAAAGAAGCTCAAGAGCAGAAACATGCTCAATCTCAATGAATACGCCACCGCTCAGAACTGCTTTGACGCGCTCTATGAAAAATACAAGCTTGATAAATACGGCGACAGAGACGCGAGAAATATCGCCTCCGTTCTCTTTGAGATGGAGAGGACCTATTTCAGCGTGAGCGCCCCCTTCACCTTCGCGAAGGAAGTTCCCGATACAATCGTCGCTCTCATTAAAGAGAGAAGCGATTACTACAGAGGCGTTGACGTGGAGGTAGTTCCGGTAAGGACCTACGCCGACGGCTCGATTGCTCCGCACATCCTCGGTATGACCGGTCTTATCACCGCAGAGGAATACGCCGAGCTCAAGGATAAGGGCTACTCCGACACCGCCGAGATAGGCAAGAGCGGAATGGAGCTGGCCGCAGAGGAATATCTCAGGGGCAAAGACGGCGAAAAAACCGTTTACACCGATGAAAACGGAAACCGCACCACCAAGGTCACCAAGGAGCCGGAGCAGGGCAACACGGTCGTACTCACAATCAATTCCGGCATGCAGAAGGTGGTTCAGGACGCTCTCGAAAAAGTCTGCATCGAAGAGAATGAATTCGGCGGACTTGTTCCGAGCGCGGGCGCCGCTGTCGTGCTCAGCTGCAAGGATGCTTCCGTGCTCGCGAGCGCTTCATACCCCACCTATGACATATCTACATACAGCGAAAAGGCCGAGGAACTCAATACGGCAAAGGGCTCTCCTCTTTGGAACAGGGCTCTGATGTCAACCTACGCCTGCGGTTCGACCGCGAAGCCCTCGGTCGCGATAGCGGCTCTCGAAGAAAAGGTTATTGACGAGGATTTTACGGTTTACTGCAACGGCTCCTATAACTATATGGGGCAGATATTCAAATGCGAGCAGGCACACGAAAGCTTATATGTCGACGTGGTTCACGCGATTGATGAATCGTGCAACACCTTCTTTATGAAGGTCGGAGACCTCATCGGCATAGATAAAATGAATGAATACCGCACCCTGCTCGGCCTCGGAGCCAAGACGGGAGTTGAGCTCAAAGAAGCGGTCGGCGTGCTTGACAGCCCCGAATACCGTGCTTCCTTAAATCAGCAGTGGCTTCCCGGCTACACCGTTCAGTCGGCTATCGGTCAGGCGGGCAACCTCTGGACCCCTGTTCAGCTTGCCAACTATGTAAATACTATAGCAAACGGCGGCACACGATACAGAGTGCACTTTATAAAAAGCATAAAGAGCTCCGATTACAGCAAGACCGTGCTCGAAAACAATCCCGAGGTGGTTGTGCAGACGGGCATCTCTCCCGAAACGCTTGACATAGTCAAGAGAGGTATGCTCGAAGTCGGTACCACCGGCTACTGCGCTCCCTTCTTCTGGCATCTGCCGGTCAAGGTCGCCTGTAAAACAGGTACGAGCCAGGAGCTCAGAAAGAATGAATACGGAAACAGGCAAAAAGTAAACAACGGTTTCCTTATCGCTTTCGCCCCCTATGATGACCCGCAGATTGCGGTCGCATGCGTGGGTGAAGGTCTTGTTTCGGGTAAATACCTGGCGAGCGTTGTCGCCGCCGCGGTAGAATATTATATAGGCACAAACGATTCCGCCGAGAGCACCGTTGAGGCGGGAGTGCTGATTCCTTAAAAGGTAGAGTTATGGCAGAGATTTACGCAATCATATCCGGCAAGGGCGGAGTCGGGAAATCCACATTCACTGCAGGGATTTCCGCGGCTCTTGTTTCGCTCGGCAAAAAGGTGCTCGCCGTTGACTGCGATATAGGCCTGCGCTCGCTCGATCTGCTGCTTGAATGCGATGAGCAGGTTGTGTTTGACTGGGGAGACGTGATTCTTTCCCGCTGCGAGCCTGAAAGGGCGGTAATTCACGGCAAGGTTGATTTCATCGCCGCGCCTCGCAGCTTTGAGGATGAATTCAACGCGGAAAACCTGAGGAAACTGCTCACGGGCTGTTACTCCGGATATGACTATATTTTCATTGACTCCTCCGCGGGAGTGGGCAGAGCCTTTGAAACGGCAGCCGGCGCCTGCGACAGGCTGATTGCCGTAACCACGGCAGACAACATCTGCGTGAGAAGCTGCGCCGTTGCCTGCGCCGACGCGCGCAAGCTCGGCGTAACCGATCAGCGGCTGATTATAAATATGTTTGAGATAAGACCTGCAAAAAAGCGCAGGCTTCTCAATCTCGATGAGTGCATAGATGAGACAGGGGTCCGTCTTCTCGGCGTTGTGCCGTTTGACAGAGTGCTCGCCTACGCCTCGGTAACGGGCATAAAGCCCGGTGAATTCTCTCCCTCGGACCGCGCCTTTGACAGAATCGCAAGGCGCATGACGGGAGAAAACGTTGATTTAATCTGCGAATAACCGGAGAATTATATGAACGAAACAACAGTAGCCGCCATATCCACACCAAACGCTCCCGGCGGAATAGGAATCATAAGAATATCGGGCAGCGAAGCCCTCAGTATAACAGACAGGGTGTTCAGACCGGTCAGCGGCGCAAAGCTCGCCGGAAGCCCCGGATACAGGGCTTACTTCGGCTCTGTGGAATACGGCGGAGAAAAAATAGACGAGGCGGTCTGCCTCGTTTTTCGCGCTCCAAACAGCTACACGGGCGAAGACGTGGCCGAGATAAACTGCCACGGCGGTCTTTATATTACAAAGCAGGTGCTGCGCGCCGTGCTCGAAGCGGGCGCGGAGCCGGCGGGGCCCGGCGAATTCACAAAGCGCGCCTTTTTAAACGGCAAAAGAGACCTCGCGAGCGCCGAGAGCGTGATGGCATTCATCTCCGCCTCGGGCAAAGAGGCGGCCGCCGCCGCTTTGAATACAATGGACGGAAAGCTGAGCGGCAGAATTGCCGCCTGCCGCGACAGGATAACGGGCGTTTGCGCATCTCTGTCGGCCTGGGTCGACTACCCGGATGAAGAGATAGAGGAAATAAGCGCGGACGAAATCAGACGCACCTTCACCGAAGTCAGAGCGGAGCTCGAAGAGATCATACACAGATATGATTCGGGCAAAGCGTTCACCCAGGGCGTTGACACCGTGATAGTCGGCAAACCCAATGTCGGCAAATCAGCCGTGATGAATATGCTCAGCGGATATGACCGCTCGATAGTGACAGACATCGCCGGCACCACAAGAGACGTGGTCGAAGAGCGGATAACGCTCGGCGGCATAATACTGAATGTCGCCGACACGGCGGGCATGCGCGAAACCGAAAATATAGTCGAAAATATCGGCGTTAATCTCGCGGAGAAACGGCTCAGCCGGGCATCGCTTGTGCTTGCGGTATTCGACGGCAGCAGCCCTCTGACAGATGAGGACAGAGCGGTCGCCGGAAAATGCCGCGATAAAATAAAAATCGCTCTTCTCAATAAATCGGATCTGCCTTCGGCCGCCGAGAGAGAAGAAATCAAAAAGGAATTCGACAATGTAATCGAGATATCCGCGCTCACAGGCGAGGGATTCCCGGAGCTCGAAAAAACCGTTTCAAAACTGCTTTCCGCCGGGGATTTTGACCCGAACTCCGCCTGCCTCACGGGCGAGAGACAGCGAGCATGCTGTCTTGAAGCCGTAAGGCATCTCGAAGAGGGCATCGCCGCGCTCGACGGCGGCATGACGCTTGACGCCGTCAACGTCTGCGCCGACTGCGCAGTTGACTCTCTGCTCGAGCTCACGGGCGAGAAGGCGACCGACACCGTGGTCAATGAAATCTTCTCAAGATTCTGCGTTGGAAAATAGATATACAAGGAGACTCTGACACTGTGAAAAAAATAGTTTCTTTATTGATGGCAGCCGCTCTGGTTTTTGCCCTTTCCGCCTGCGGCGGCAAAAATCCCGGAAACGGCGAAACAGCGGAGAAAGCAAATGTTTCTGCACTCAATGACCCGACGGGATGGGGACTTGTAAAAATCAAGACTGACAGGGCATACGCGTATAATACGGAATTCTGCGATACGGCGGATGAAATAATCGCGAAGCTCAAAAACGGCGAAACCGATATTGCGACTCTGCCGCTTGACGAGGCGGCAAAAGTTTACAATGAAACAAACGGCGCGGTCAAAGCGCTCGCCGTAAGCTCCTCCGGATGTTTTCACATCCTCTCTAATGACAAGGATATAAAATCCCTTGCCGATCTCTCCGGCAGGAAGCTCTATATATCCGAAACGGAAAAGCTTGAGAGAAGAACTCTCGATTATCTGCTCGGAAAAACAGAATTTGAAGACGGCAAAGGCCCCGAAATAATTACGCTCGGCAGTGATGAAGAGGTTGCCGCCAAAGCTCTTGAAGAGGGCTCCGATACCTACGCGCTGCCCGTGCTTTACGCCGCGAAAGTGCTTGCGGAGGATACGGGCGTCGGTCAGGTTATAAGCCTCAAGCGAGAGTGGGATATCCTGCATGAAACCTCTTTTACGCTAGGAATAATCCTCGTGCGCGCGGAATACGCGGAAAACCATCCGGATATGATTGACAGTCTGAGAACCTTCGCCGATGTTTCGCTCAACTATGTGGCGGATAACACAACGGCGGGCAAGGAACTGCTTGACGAGGGAATTTTTGAAGACTCCACCGTCGCGAAAAAGATTATCCCCGGCTGCTATTTCGGATACATTGACGGCGAAGAGATGAAAGCGAGCGTGAGCCTCTGCCTCTCGGAGCTCTGGTCGGAAGATGCCTCTGCAATCGGCGGAAAACTGCCGGGTGACGATTTCTATATGCCCGGGGAGTAAAATATCAGGTTACACAGTTTTTACTTGATTTTATAAAAAATATATACTATAATCTGTTTGATTGTGAGCTGAATATCCGCAGTCAATATTTCAGCTTTACGGAGGAGTTTTTATGAAAACATGTAAGAAGTTACTTTCAGCAGTTCTGTGCCTTGTGTTTGTGTTCGGAATATTCGGCACTTCGGCATTCGCCGCGGGAAGCGGCATCAAGAGCGTGTCCTTCCCCGAGGAATTTCAGACTTGCAAGATGATTGTATATGACAATGAAAACTATGATATTGATACGGGTGTTTACCCCGCAAGCATCGATTTTACCATGAATGACGGAACCGTCGTCACCGTAAATAACGAAATGAATGAATACGGAAAAGATGCCGGCTTTTCCGGAACTTTAAACGCCAACGGCGCCGCCCAAAAAGTAGCCGCATACTACACGGATTTAAAAGAAGACGAAAAAATCACTTTCCATATCACCGTTGACGGAGCCGAAGTTTACTG
>CADBOL010000011.1 GCA_902796295.1 Oscillospiraceae bacterium | reverse complement strand
GCCGAGATTACCCTCACGGAGGGCAGGGCGGTTCTCTCCCTGACAGGCAGCCGTCTGAACGCAGAGATTTACGGGCTCGATGCCTATAACCGCATGATTATCACAATCCCGGCGGATGAGGATGAGCATGTTTACGGAACGGGGGAGACCTTCAGCGAGTTTGACCTGCGCGGTCAGAATGTCAATGTATGGGTCGCGGAGCATCAGAACGCCAAAATGCTCTCAAAGAAATATCTCAAGATAAAGCTCGGCCTGAATATAGCCGACAAAAAGCAGAAATTTTCCAATTACGAAACATACTATGCTCAGCCGACATTCCTCTCGAGCAAAAAATACTGGTTCCATTCGCAGACAACGGCGAGATGTGAATTTGATTTTACAAATCCGGATTATCACAGGCTGAAAATCGACAGCATCGATAATTTCACAATAGGATTCGGCGACACCTTCGAGCAGGCGGTTTCCGATTTATCCGCCCTGCTCGGCAGACAGCCGGAGCTTCCCGACTGGATCTATGACGGCGCGATTCTCGGCATCCAGGGCGGCACGGATATAATGCTCTCAAAGATCAATAACTGCCTTAATCACGGGATGAAAGTCACCGGTGCCTGGATTCAGGACTGGGAGGGCAGGAGAATCACGGCTTTCGGCAAACAGCTTATGTGGAACTGGGAGTGGGACAGAGAGCTTTATCCCGGTCTCGACAAAGCGATCGCAGACCTGCGCGAAAAAGACATAAAGGTAATGGGCTACTGCAACCCGTTCCTCGCTATAGAGAAGCCCCTCTACAAAGAGGCGAGCGAAAAGGGCTACTGCGTAAAGAATAAAGAGGGCAAAGATTATTATGTCACGATAACGACCTTCCCCGCGGCGATGGTTGACCTGACAAATCCCGACGCGTGGAACTGGCTCAAAGAAGTGATTAAAAAGAATATGATTGAATTCGGGCTTGCCGGCTGGATGGCGGATTTCGGCGAATATCTGCCGACAGACTGCGTGCTTTACAGCGGCGAAAACCCCGAAACGGTCCACAACACCTGGCCCGCGAGATGGGCGAAGCTCAACAGAGAGGCGGTCGAAGAGGCCGGAAAGCTCGGCGAGATAATGTTTTTCACGAGGGCGGGCTATACTGAGACCCCGCGCTGGTCCACCATGATGTGGAACGGCGATAATCACGTTGATTTCACGGTCGATAACGGTATGCCCTCGGTAATACCCGCCATGCTTTCGCTCACCTGCAGCGGATTCGGTCTGAGCCACTCCGACACGGGCGGCTACACCACATTCGGCAAGATGTGCAGGAGCGAGGAGCTCTATATGCGCTGGTGCGAGATGAACGCTTTTTCGCTTCTGCTCAGAAGCCACGAGGGCAACAACCCCGACCTCAACGCTCAGTTTGACGCGACCGAGGAGGTCATAAATCATCAGTCGGTTATGAGCAGGGTGCACGCTCTGCTGAAACCGTATCTCAAAGACGCAGTGAAATACAACGCCGAAACGGGCGTGGGAGTGATAAGACCGCTGTTCTTTTATTACGATGAGCCGAGAGCTTATTCCGAGTCAACGGAGTATCTGCTCGGCAGGGATATTCTGGTTGCCCCGGTGCTTAAACAGGGCGCGTCACTCCGTCAGGTCTATCTGCCCGGTGATGAGTGGATTGAGCTTAATTCCGGCAGGGAGCTTAAAGGCGGGCTCTATGTGGTTGAGGCTCCCGTGGGCAGAATCCCGGTTTATTACAGAAAAAATTCAGATAAAAAACTGATTGAAATAATGGAGGATATCAAAAATGAAGTACTTTCTTGATTCGGCAAAAATCGATGAAATCCGCGAGGCGTATGACACCTTCGGCATCGACGGCATCACCACAAACCCCAATCACATTATGAACAGCGGGAAACCCTTTTACACCGTAATCGCGGAGCTCGCGGATTTCGTGAAGGAAAAGGGTATTGAGGGCTGGGATGTTTTCCCGATTTCGGTTGAAATCAATCCCCACCTTGACGACGCGGACGAGATGGTTGAGATGGCGAGAAAAATCTCGGGCATGTGCAAAAACTTCGTTATCAAGATTCCCTGCACCGAAGCCGGCATCGCCGCGGCGCGCCGTCTTGAAAAAGAGGGTATCCGCACAAACCTGACACTGGTATTCTCCGCATCACAGGCGCTTATCGCCGCGAAGAACGGCTCGCTCTTCGTTTCACCCTTCATCGGCTGGAAGGAAAACAGCGGCGAGGAATGTGTGGGATATATCAATGATATAGTTGAGATGTATGCGAATTACGGCTTCCTGGGCGAAACGCAGATTATCTGTGCCGCCGTCAGAAACGGCAAGCAGATAGTTGACTGCGCCGTCGCAGGCGCCGATATAGTCACGGCCGGTCTTCAGGTATTCAAAGACAGCTTCTATCATCCCTTCACCGATTACGGTCTTGCAAAATTCCAGGCGGCGTGGGATAAAACCATTACGGAGTGATACAATATGAAAATAGGATTTATAGGTCTCGGCATCATGGGCGAATCCATGTCTGCCAACATAGTAAAAAAACATGACGACAAAGTGTTTGTTTCCGATTTGAACAAAGCCCAGGTTGAAAAGCTCGCAGCGGAGGGTGCAATTCCCTGCGAAAACAACATCGAGGTTGCGAAAAACGCAGATGTCATTATAACGATGGTGCCGAAATCCGAGCACGTCAAGGGAGTTTACACAGAGCTGCTGCCCTATATCGATGAGAGCAAAATCTGCATCGATATGAGTACGATTGACCCCTCCGTATCTCTCGAGTGCGCCGCTATGATAAAGGCGAAGGGCGCTCAGTGGGCGGATGCCCCGGTCGTCAAGTCAAAGCCCGCCGCGATAAACGGCACTCTGGGTGTGCTTGTCGGCTGCGATGAGGAGCTCTATCCCGTAATCGAGCCCATTCTTAAATATATGGGCTGCAATGTCATCCGTATGGGTGAAAACGGCAAAGGCATCACGATGAAAATCTGCCACAACACTCTTGTTGCGGAAATTCAGAACGGTGTCAATGAGACTCTCGGCCTTGCACGCAAGCTCGGCATCTCAATTGATGATTTTGCCACAGCTGTTTCATACGGCGGAGCGGGAAACTTCTATCTCGAGTCTCAGAAGGAAAATCTCAAAAACAATAACTGGACCACAGCATTCTCGCTTGAAAACGAAAATAAAGATCTCGGCATAGCCCAGCGCCTTGCCGCTCAGGAGGGACTCCCGATGCCCGGTCTGCAAAACTGCAAAGCGGTTTATGACAAAGGCATGGCGGCCGGTATGGGCAAGGGAGACTTCCGCGCTACCTACAAAATAGTCAACGGAATTGAGGATTGATGACAATGGGTTTTAAATCTGTATATATTCCGATAGGTGTCGGGACTTTTCATCTCGAGAGCGCGCAGGCTCTTTTTGACAAAAGCGTTGAAATGCTCAGAGGCATAGATGAGAATGTCACCTGTCCTTCCGAAATGCTGCTGAGTATAGATAAACTGCAAAACTATATTGCACCGCTTGAGGCGGATCTGGCGATAGTCCAGAATCTTACCTTCGCAAACGCGGCTTATATCAGCGAGGTGCTTCATAAATTTGACTGCCCCGTTTTGCTCTGGACCCTGCGCGAGCCGGTCATCGACGGCACGAGACTGCGCCTGAATTCCCTCACGGGAGCTTTCAGCGCGGGCAATACGATGAGAGAATTCGGCAGAAAATTTGAATATGTCTTCGGCTCGCCCGGTGAGGAGAGCGTAAGATCATCCGTTTCATCGGTTATCGCCGCCGCAAAGGTTATGAAGGCGATGAAATCGCTCCGCCTTGCTCAGGTCGGCCATACTCCCCAGGGTTTCGGTTTCGGCAGAGCTCTTGACGCGGATATGCTTAAAATATTCGGCGTCAGACTCGAGTCAATCGAGGCCAGGGAGCTTATTGACAAGGCAAAAGCCTTTACAGACGATGAAATCGGAGCTTATCTTGATGACGCCTCGGGCAGAATAAACGGTCTTGATCAGACAGACAGCAAAAACGTTTCCGATTTTGCCCGTCTTTACAAGGCATATTCGGATTATGTCAAAGAGAATAATATCGGAGCGCTTGCAAGCCGCTGCTGGCCCGATTTCTTCACCGCTTTCGGTACTCCGGTCTGCTCGGTGCTCGGAATTCTCAACGATCTCGGCATTCCGAGCGCGTGTGAGGCGGACGCATACGGCGCTCTCTCAATGTATATATCATCTTTTCTCACGGGTAACAGCGCTTTCTTCGGCGACCCCGTTTCGCTTGACGAAGGCGAAAACACGATAACATTCTGGCACTGCGGTATGGCGCCCTGCTCGCTCGCGAGAGAGGATACCGGAGCCTGTGCCGGAGTGCACTGCAACAGGAAGATAGGGCCGACTCTCGAATTCGGCTGCAGACCCGAGGAAAAAGTCACGATATTCAGAATCGGCAGACAGGCCGGCGGTTCATTCAGGATTTTTGCCGCGAAGGGCAGAGCTCTTGACAAGCCGAAGCAGTTTTACGGCACCTCGGCTGTTATTCAGACCGAAAACGATGCGCGCAATATTATAGAAACCGCAGTAAAGGGCGGCTGGGAGCCCCATTTCGCAGTTGCCTACGGCGATATTTACGACAGCATCTCCGCTCTGGGCAATATGCTCGGGATCCCCGTTGAAAAATTCTGATGATAAAAAATATTGTATTTTTAATCGTAGTTTTTCTCACAAACATTATCCAGTGCATAACGGGCTTTGCCGGCACGGTGCTCGCGATGCCCTTCTCGATAATGCTTGTGGGCTACGACGTAGCGAAACCGGTACTCAATGTGCTGGGCCTGCTCGCTTCGGTCTATGTTGTCGCGGCGTGCTTCAAGCATATAAATAAAAAAGAACTTTGCAAAATGACGGGCATCATGCTCGCGGGAATGGCGGCGGGTATTTACCTCAAACGTTATTTTACCGGGAACCCCTCGCTGCTCTATAAAACTCTCGGCATAATCGTGATAGTTTTCGCCGTTATGAACGCCGTGAAATTTTTCAGGAACAAAGAGGATAAGGAGCTGCCCGCGCCCGTCTCGGTCATACTTCTCGTGATTTCGGGAATTGTGCACGGCATGTTTGTCTGCGGCGGACCTCTGCTTGTCACCTACGCTAGCGGAAAGCTTAAAGACAAGGATGAATTCAGGGGAACCCTGAGTGCCGTCTGGATTCTGCTCAACGGAATCCTTTTCGCAACGGATATACACGGCGGCTATTTCACCGCCCCGACCGTGAAGCTCACGCTGATATCAGTCGCGGTGCTCGCGGCGGCGCTGATTATCGGCAATATCATAAGCAAAAAACTCAGCCGCAAAGTTTTCCTCATTATCACATATGTTTTAATGCTCATAAGCGGAGTGTCGCTGTTGATCAAATAAGCCTTCCTCTTGAGGGGCGCGGGTCTTCAGTGAAGACCTCTGCCGCAGGCAGAAGCGCCGACCTCGTTCCGCTCGGCCACCTTCTCCTCAAGGAGAAGGCTAAAAAAAGGAGTGATTTTTTGGCAACTCTCAATGAAACTCACGGAATAAAATTCAAAGACAAGGTGGGTTATGCCCTGGGCGATACCGCCGGCCTGCTCACATTTTCGCTCATCGGCGCGTTTCAGAATAAGTTTTACACAGACGCGCTCGGAATCAGCCCCGGCAAAATAGTCGTGCTCATTCTTGTGGCAAGAATCTGGGACGCGATAAACGACCCGCTCTGGGGCGCGTTTATCCAGTCGAGAAAGCCGAACCCCAAGGGACAGTTCCGCCCCTGGATTCTGGGATTTTCCATTCCGCTCGCAATCGCGGCGGCGCTTATGTTTCTCAAAATCCCCGGCCTTTCCGAAACAAAATATCTCATTTACGCCTACATCACATACATTATGTACGGTATGATGTACACCGCCGTAAACATTCCCTACGGCTCTCTTGCCTCGGTTGTCACGGATGACGAGCTGGAGCGTTCTTCGCTCTCGATGTGGCGCTCAATCGGCGCGGGTGTCGGCGGTCTGCCCGGCACGATAATCCTGCCGATGATTGTTTACACCGTCACGGGCAAATACGCAAACGGCACCGATATCAAGGCTCTCGATGAGAATAAACTTTTCTGGTGCGTGCTTGCTCTCGCAGCTATCTCAATCTTTGTTTACTTCCTCCATTACAAGCTGACAAAGGAGAGAATCGCTCCGCAGAAGCATCTCAAGGATAAGGATTACAGCGCCGTGACCACGATAAAGGAGCTCTTTAAAAACAGAGCGTTTGTCACTCTCTCGCTCGCCTCGATGCTCCTTATCGCATTCCAGTTTTATTATCAGTCAACCTACACATATCTCTTTACCGATTATTACGGCAAACCCGGTCTCTACGCCTTTGTCACAATCTGCACATACGGACCGATGGCCATATTCATCCCGATAATGAATAAGCTTATCCGCAAATTCGGCAAAAAAGAGCTCTGCGCTGTCGGCATGGCTTTCGCGGCTGTTGTCAATATCATCCTCTTTGCCCTCAGGGGAACCCCTCTCGCAATGAA
Source organism: Oscillospiraceae bacterium (assembly GCA_902796295.1). Taxonomy (GTDB): domain Bacteria; phylum Bacillota; class Clostridia; order Oscillospirales; family Acutalibacteraceae; genus CAG-177. Next base: position 1,264 of record CADBOL010000011.1, on the reverse strand, counting down.
TCCGATGGTATTCCTCGCCTTCACATTCTTCTCCGGCCTCGGCCAGACCTTCCTTGTGCTTGAGGTCTGGGCGCTCGTTATGGATACAATCGATTATCACGAGGTCAGGAGCGGAAAGAGAGAAGAGGGCATGGCTTACGCCGTATTCTCATTTACCCGCAAACTCGGTCAGACCCTTGCGGGTGTCGGCCTCAACGCCCTGCTCGCCTATATCGCATATGACGGCGAACTCTCAAAGAAGGGCATAGGCCTGAGCGAAGAAGTGCTCTCAAAGCTCTATGATATCTCCACTCTCGTTCCCGCGATTATGCTCGCGCTAATGGCGGTAATCCTCTTTGCCGGTTATGATCTTTCAAAGAAAAAGCTTGAAACGGTACACTCCGAACTCGCAGAGCTCAGAGCGAAGGAAGAGATAGAGTAATCAGCAGTCAGCAGTGAGGAGTTAGCAGTTGAGGGGCGCGGGTCTCCGGTGGAGACCTCTGCCAAAGGCAGAAGCGCCGACCGAGCCGACAGGTGAGACCGCTTCGCTCCGGATTATGTTAATGTGCAATTAGCAATGTGCAATGTGCAATTGAAAATTAATAATTGATAATTTCGGGTCGCGGATAAATCCGCTCCGGATTATATGAATGCAGTGCGCGGGTCTTCAACGAAGACCCGCGCACTTTCAGATATCAGATAATAGATTTTAGATATCAGATTTTGGATGCCGGAAGAGCAAGGCTGCCTTAACCGCTCACGTAATGGCGATTATTAATCGCCCGATTTCAAGGATGTCCGGAGGACAAAAAATATAAATGAATAATTAAAATGAATAATTAAGGAATCGCATTGCGGAGAATTATGTTTACACCTCATCAGTCACGGCTAATATCCTTTTTGCCGTGACAGCTGTCTCACCTGTCGGCTCGGTCGGCGCTTCTGCCTTCGGCAGAGGTCTCCACCGGAGACCCGCGCCCCTCAAGGGGAAGCCTGATGCTCACGCATATCCTTGTGTGCGGCAGGCATTTATGCCTGCCCTACAATAAGAAATCGCGGTTGCGCTGGCGGATAATATCCGCCCCTACGATTATACATGTCGCTCCGCGACAACCTTAACTGCTAACTGCTCCCTGCTAACTGCTAACTGTCAATCAGGGAATCATTCCCTGATTGACTCAGTCTGCCCATGTAATTCTGATATTAAGGTCGAGGCCGACAAGGCGGAAGAGGGACCACAGAATGCTGTGGAAGAATTTTATGATTTTGCCCATGAAGGTTGTGC
>CADBOL010000010.1 GCA_902796295.1 Oscillospiraceae bacterium | reverse complement strand
GAGCGTCTGTCTTGATTTCATCGATTGTCTCTTTTGCGTCCGCAAGAGCGGAAGTCACGCCGTCCGTATCCGTAGCGTTGTCGATTGCCTGCTTGCCGGCTTCGATTGCGTTTTCAAGCTCAGCCTGCTCGTCTGGTCTGTAATCCGCGGAGTTTTTGTATTCATCGAGCTCTTTTTTCGCGGCGGTTTTTGCCGCGTCAAGCTCCTCTGCGGTCAGCTCGTCATCGGTCTTGATGTCGTCGATTACCGCCTTTGCGTTCGCAAGTGCGGACTCTACGCCGGCTGTATCCGTCGCGCTGTCGATTGCCTGCTCGCCTGCGGCGATTGCGTTGCTGAGTTCCGTCTGCTGTGCAGGTCTGTAATCCGCGGCGTTTTTGTAGTTATTGAGCTCCAGCTTCGCGGAAGCCTTTTCCAGGGCAAGCTCATCGGCTGTCAGCTGAGCGTCTGTCTTGATAGTATCGATTACCGCTTTTGCGGCGGCGAGAGCTGACTCTACGCCGGCTGTATCCGTCGCGTTGTCAATTGCCTGCTCGCCTGCGGCGATTGCGTTGCTGAGTTCCGTCTGCTGTGCAGGTCTGTAATCCGCGGCGTCTTTATAGTTTTCAAGCGTTGTTTTTGCTGTTTCTTTGGCGTCTGCCAGCTCCGCGGCGGCTTTCAGGTCATCGTCAACCTGACCGCAGACCGTGCAGGTGAAGCGGTCATCGCCCGTCTCGCCGTATTTATGTCCGCCTGTTACGGTGTCCGTCTTGGGCGGCCAGTTTTCGGCTGTTGGTTCTATGTCATAAGCAAAGCCCGTGAGATGCGGGTAAAAATCGTTCTGACAGTGGTTTTCCTTCACGAGCCAGGGACTCTCTTCATATTCTGCAAATTCAAAAGCCATATTATCTGCGGAAATAGCGTCTGTGCCCGTCATCTGCGAGGTGGTGAGGCCTTTTGCACCGTTACCAAAAACATTGGTAGATATGCCGTTAACCTCGCCGATATCTCCGCATACCGTTTTATCATAATAACTGCATACAATCGAGCCGTTGAGAATATTTCCGACCACGCCGGCGTAGAGGCAATCATTATTATTTGCCGTTACGACACCCATGTTGTAACAGTTTTTGATTACACCGCTACTAAGATGTCCGGCTACGCCGCCGAGATCGCAAAAGGCTCCATCCGCCGTTACGGCACCCGTGTTATAGCAGTTTCTGACTGTGCCGTTATTATTTCCGACCACGCCGCCGATAATGCAGTAATCTCCGTCCGCCGTTACGGACCCCGAATTGTAACAGCATTCTAACTTCGGACTGTGGTTTTCTCCGGCCACGCCTCCGACATTTTTTTTGCCTGAAACATTGCCCGTGTTGGAACAAGGGCCGAGCTCTCCTTCGCTGTATCCTGCCACTCCGCCGACGTTTTCATTACCTGAAACATCGCCTGTGTTGGAACAGACAGAAAGTGTTGCGTTAGCATATCCTGCCACTCCGCCGACGTTTTCATTACCTGAAACATCGCCGGTGTTGGAACAGACTATGATCAGGTTGTTACTCCTGCCTGCCACACCGCCGACGTAATCTTCACCGAAAACATCGCCCGTGTTGGAACAAGAGCCGAGCTCTCCTTCGCTGTATCCTGCCACTCCGCCGACATAGTTTTTGCCCGTTATCTTTCCCTCTTCAAGGCCGACATCCGATATTTTTGCGCCCTCGCCGATATAGCCGAAAAGGCCGGCGTAATCTCCGTAATCCCCGGGTGTCGTAAGCCCTGTAATTTTATAAGAGACTCCGTCATATTTGCTGAGAAAAAAGCCGGTGTAGGCATTATCCGGATTGCCGATGGGAGTCCAGTCGGCCGAGTATTCCGTATCCTCCGGATTGTTTTTGCAGACTATATCCGCCGTAAGTCTTGCCCAGGCGCCCGTATTCTGAGCAATGACAACGTTTGTGCCGTTGACAATTGAGGCGAATTCTTTAAGCAAGGCATAAGTGCTTATCTCATATGGAGAAGCCCAGGAGCCCTCGCCTCTGAGCGCGGTTATAAGAACCTCTTTCGCATTTGCACTTCCCAGCGCAGAATACTCGCCGTTGCTGAGGGTGAATTCGCCGGAGCCGATTGCATTTGAGCCGCTTTCGGTTTTTGCGTAAACCGAGCCGCCGCTGACGGTTATTGATCTGTATGCTGAGATTGCATTAGTGCCGCTCCCGGTTTCAGCGCGAACCGAGCCGCCGCTGACGGTTATTGACTCCTGGACAAAGATTGCTTCCCTTGATGCGCCTATAGCGGTAACCGAGCCGCCGCTGACGATCAGTGAATTTGAGGTATGAATTACGTAAGATGTGCCGCTCTCAGTTTTTGCGTAAACCGAGCCGCCGCTGACGATCATAGAGCCGGCTTGGATTGAGTAAGATAAGCCGCTCCCGGCGTTAACCGAGCCGCCGCTGACGGTCAGGGAGCTGGCATGGATTGCGTAAGATGAGCTGCCCTCGGTCTTTGCGGTAACCGAACCGCCGCTGACGGTCATTGAGCCGTTTAAGACATAGATTGCGTCAGAATTGTTGCTCTCGGTTTTTGCGGTAACCGAGCCGCCGCTGACAGTCATTGAGCCGTTTAAGACATAGACAGCCTCTCTCACTGTGTTTATATTCAGAGAACCGCCTTCGATTTTCAGATTTCCGTTAACATATATTCCTATGTTATCTGAACCGATAGTGAAATCGCCGTCAAGCGTAAGGCTGCCGTTTCTGACATCTATGCAAGCATTATTGTTGCTTGTCAGATTACCGCTGCCCTTGATTGTGAGATCAATATGATCGGAATTAACACAGTTACTTCCCGTTTCAAACGTGAAATTGTCAAAAGTGAGCGTGACTGCGCCGTCGGTAACTTCAAAGCTCCAGCCGGTGCCGCCCGTTTGCTCGATAATACCGTCACTTATTGCATAAACACCGTTTATACTGAGCCGGGCCTCGTTATGCAGCCCGTCCGCGCTGACGCGGGAAAACGAATCTATGCCGCTGTAAGAGCCGCCGTCCAGTAAACTTATTGTCCAAGTTTCAACATAGCTATCGGAACTATAAGTGCATACTCCTGCAAAATTCGCGGAAACAGCCGTAATGTCTCCGCTTTTTAAGCTTTCAAGATCGGACGACTCATAAACAGCGAGCCCGTCCGGCTCTTTCACCGCTTTAAGATAAACGGTTTCAATCGATTCGCCGTCGCCGAGAACCGCACCAACCTTAAAATAATTCACTGTTCCGAACGGCTGCTCATAATTGAATTCCTGAGTGAAACTTGTCGTCGCTGCGGCGGCCGGTACAGAGCCGGCAGACACCGCGCCAAGCACAAGCATCAGCGACAGCAAAAGCGATAAGGCTTTTTTAACATTTTTCATATTCTTTCCTCCAAAACATTTTTCAGAAGTGCTTAACATAATATATAATACTAATACATATTTTATCATACAGTTATATCGTAATACAACAGTTATTTTATAAGTTTATAATCATTCCGTAAAAAAACCGGGCTGACCGTAATGATCAGTCCGGATTTCATTCAGCCAATCGCCGGGGGCCCGTTCTCCTGACAGTGAACGGGTTAAAAAGCAATTCCCGGGGATTATTCCGATTATCTTGCGGCGCGGATGATTTCAACAATGATGTTGTAAATCTTTGTTCCGCGCAGGAACATCATGAATTTTTCAACAAAGGACGGTTTGTGCTCTTCGGGCATGAATTTAAGAGGCTCTGTTCCGTCATCTATGATAAGCGCCTGTGTAAGACAGATTCCGCCCTCGCCCAGGATCTCGGCTCTGATATACTGAAAATCTTCGCTGCCTTTGATTGTATCAAGATCCAGAACTATCGGGTCGCTGCCGGCTTCGCACTTCATAATAACTTTTCCGTTGGCAATCCACTGTATCTCTTTGGCGTTTTCAACGGTAACGGAAACCTTGTGCCCGTCCACTTCGACGCTGTTGAACATCGGATAAGGTATGCCTTTGCCTCTGACATCAATATCCTCTTTGGGCCCTATCTCATAGACATCATTGCCCGGAAGGCATTTTGACACGCAGAAGAAAGCGCCGGACTGCATGGTCTTTTTGACTTCTTCCTGTGTATTCTCTTTCATCATGAATACGCTGAAAGAGCTGTCGCAGTTTATGAGAGAATGCGCGTCCGTATTGCTGAATCCGATGACCGTTTTGCCGTAGGGCAGGCAGTGCATAAGAAGCTGATCCCACAATACTCTGTCATAGCGCGTTACGGAATTGACCTCGTTGAGCGCTTCTATTCCGAGACAGCTCTTGTATTTCAGCAGAAGGTTGCCGTAAAAGCCGACGGTTTCGGGATCTGTCACGACCTCGGGATGCGCGTTGGAATCAAGCACATCGCCGGGGTGATTGATATGTGAAAGCGCGCCGTTATCCTCAACAAATCTCAGGGCGTTTTCAATACCGGCCTCATTTTCGCCGACATAACCCGTTGGGTCCGCAATATTGCTGCCCGTATAATATCCGGCCATTCCGTTGCCGACATCGGGCGGGAGAAAATATCCGTTTACATGGTTCTTTGAGAGCGTAAGATGGTTAAGCTCATTCGCGCCGGTGATGCAGGTCATACCGTAGCCTCTGTTGTTGTATGTACCGGAAGTGATTGCCTCGTATTCTTCATCGGTGAGAACGCTCATTTTATTGCCCAGAAGATACTGATACCAGTAAGGAGTCACAAGCTTGGGCTTTTTATTCCACTCTACTCCCGTCACGGCGTGATCGCTGTTTGCAAGAAAATCATAGCCGAGAGAATAATATTCCTTGACCATATCCGGGAGATCGACATCGGCGTCGCTCCAGGTCGTATGCGAATGAAGAACGCCTCTGTACGCTCCCCAGGCGTTATCTCCGCTCCACACAACATCCTCATACGGCGATACTATGGTGTAATCCGACTCTGCCGAAGCCGTAAATCCTCCGCATACGCCGAGCACCATAACAATACTGATCACTACGCATAAAAACTTTTTCATAGACAGTTCTCCTTAACCTTAAAGAATCCTAATATTTATAGTTTACTCAGATTTTTCGCAAAATCATGATTTATTGTTTTAATTATAACATATATTTACCGCAAAATAAATAACTATTTCAAATTAACAGTCAGCCCGCAATTAAGCGAACGGCACAATGCTTATTAAACTGAATTTGCCCGGTAAACCGGGATTTGTTGACTGATTATTTTATCCAAGCGTTATGCTTTTTATATACATGATATCGCCCGGAGCGGATGAATCGAAATAATCAAAGCG
>CADBOL010000009.1 GCA_902796295.1 Oscillospiraceae bacterium | reverse complement strand
TACAGGCATAACCATATCAGACAGTGTCATAAGTATAGGTGCGGGTGCATTCTGCGCATGTAGCGGTCTTACAGGCATAACCATCCCTGACAGTGTCACAAGTATAGGTTCTAATGCTTTCTCTGAGTGCATCATGCTTACAAATATAACCATACCAGACAGTGTCACGAGTATAGGTGGTTGGGCATTTGAGTTTTGCCCGAACCTGGTTATTTCCGGATACCCCGGCACATACGCTGAGGCTTACGCCAAAAAATATTATATAACCTTCGTGGCGCTATCAGAGAAGGAACCCGAAACACCCACCTCAAATAAATACTATTCGGCAACATTCATCGTAGACGGAGCCGTGGTATCAAAGATTTCACGCCTTGAGGGGCAGGCACTCGTTCCCCCGGCAGATCCCGTCAAAAAAGGCTATAAATTCAAAGGATGGGACCCTGAAGTGCCCGCAACAATCCAGCCGAAGGATATGACATTCACGGCGGTGTTTGAGGATGAATACGGCACTCCCTACACTCCCGAAACTCCGACGGCTCCGGTTACTCCCGATCCGTTCTCCGGATTCACAATCAGAAATTATCAGAGCAGCATTACCGTGGGATATAAATCGACTCTCGTATTCCAAACCACGATTGATGCCCCCTACGGATACACCATAGTTTGGTCAAACGGTCAGACCGGTTCAAGATGCGAGCTCAATGAAGTGACAGGCAGCAGCTACACCGTTTCCGCAAAGCTTATGAAAGACGGCGCTGTCGTGAAAGAAACTCCGGGCGAAACCGTCAGCGTCAGAACCGGAATTCTCGGCAGACTGATGTATTTCTTCAGAATGATTTTAGGCATAAACTCCGAATATGAGGATAACAAAAAAATATAATAACGGGAAATAGCTTAAACCGCCGTGCCGTATCGCACGGCGGCTGTTTTTTGCCATTCTGAGGAACGGAGTGACGAAGAATCTCAGCCGCTGTCATTCCGAACCTTTACGATGTGGAATCTCTCCGTTATGAGATCCTTCGCTTTGCTCAGGATGACAATTTGAAAGGTCTGTTTTTAAAATCCTGATTAATGATTTATCGTCTACACCCGCCCCTTCGGGGCACTCTGTCCAAGCGCGGAGAGGGGCGTGGGTCTCCGGTGGAGACCTCTGCCGAAGGCAGAAGCGATGTCTGAGCCGACAGGCGAGTAAGCGGAATCGCGGTTGCGGTTAAATCTGTAGGGAACGACGTTCGGCGTTCCGGGTGAAACGCAGTTTCACAGAAAGAAAGGTCTATGTGCCTGCGGCACATCCGGAGTGCCGGAGTCGTCACTCCCTACGGCATTTAATCTGACAAAAGCGATGTCTGTGCCGACTGGCGAGACCGTCGGCCCTGTCCCTCATTAGCCGCGGCCAAACAATAAAGCCTTCTCCGCGATCGGAGAGGGTGGCACGGCGGCAGGGATTTAAGCCGTGACGGGTGTGGACGATATACAGCCGAAGCAAAGCGCTCGTTCAATGAAAATTGCGTGTTGCCAATTTCACATTAAAATAAGCGAAGCGGCCGTTATTTCCGGATTCACACATACATTATTTTCCACAAAATCTATTGAATATTATAAATAAATATGTTAATATAATACAATACAGATAATGGGGTGGTGCGTTTTGAACTGGATTTATCCCACCGTTCTGTCTGCGGTGCTGCTCGTTCTTCTGATAATTCTGCTTGTGTTTTACCTCTCAAAGCAGAAAAAGATTGAGGGTATTTTTGAGGAGCTCAAAGATATCGAAGAAAAGACAGACGGGTTTTACCGCAAGATGGATGCCGAGTTTGAGCGCTCGCGCAGGGAGCTCGGCGAGAAGCAGGACCGTGTAAGGGGCGAGCTCGGTTACAAGATTGAGCAGCAAAAAAGCGAAAACACGGAGCGCTTTGTGAAGCTCGAGAGCGGTATCTCCAATACGCTCAATGAGATAAAGCTCGCCAATGCCGAGGATAACGCGAAGCAGAGCAAGGCGTTTTCCGAGGCGGTTGAAAAGATGAGAGAGAGCAACGAGCAGAAGCTCGAGCAGATGCGCCTCACGGTTGACGAAAAGCTTACCGAAACACTGACGGCGCGGCTTGACTCATCATTCAAGACGGTGTCGGAGCGGCTCGAGAGCGTGAATAAATCTCTCGGCGAAATGAAAGAGCTCTCGACCGGAGTCACCGCCAATGTGACCGCGCTCAACAGAGTGCTCACCAACGTCAAGGCGAGAGGCACCTGGGCTGAGGTCCAGCTCGGAGCGATACTCGACCAGACTATCCCCGGGATGTATGAAACCAATTTCGCATCATTCCCCGGTTCATCGGACAGAGTCGAGTTCGCGGTGCGCCTGCCGTCGAATGACGGGAATGTGACATATCTGCCGATTGACTCGAAATTCCCGATGGAGGATTATATAAGAGTCTGCGATGCAGCGGATGCCGCCGATGCCGAAGCGCTGAATGCGGCGCGCAAGGCGCTTGAGGCGAGAGTGCTCTCCGAGGCGAAGAAGATCGGCAAATATATAAACGTTCCGCTGACGACTCCCTATGCAATTATGTATCTGGCGACCGAAGGGCTTTATGCCGAGATAACCTCATCAAGGTCGGGGCTTGCAGAGAGAATACAGTCCGAATTCAATGTGATGATCTCGGGTCCCTCGACCATAACGGCGCTGCTCAATTCACTCTCATTCGGCTACAGGGCGGTAGCGATAAACGAAAAGGCAAATGAAGTCAGAGCCCTGCTCGCCGCGGCGAAGCAGCAGTATGAGAAATTCGGAGCGGTTATACAGAAGGCAAAGAAAAAGATTGATGAGGCAGGTTCTGTTCTCGATGAGGCAAAAGACCGGAATGATTTAATCCGCAAAAAGCTCGGCAAGGTTGAGGAGATAGATTCCGGCGAAGCTGAAGAGCTGCTCGGAATTGAAAATTAGATATCAAATATAGATATTAGATGCTAGATGTTAGATATTAGATATCGGAATCGCATTGCGGAAAATTATAAAGGCTCATGGCCGAACAAATATATAATCCGGAGCGAAGCGGTCTCACCTGTCGGCTCGGTCGGTGCTTCTGCCTGCGGCAGAGGTGTCCACCGGACACCCGCACCCCTAAATTCCGCATTCCGCATTCCGCATTTGTAATTGCACATTAATACAAAACCGGAGCGTGCTCCGCACGCGACCGTCAATTAATAATTACTCATTACTAATTACTAATTAATATTGTTTGGAGGAAGAAAAATGAAAGATCCCAAGGAAATTTTAGCTCAGATGACACTCGAAGAAAAAGCGGCACTCTGTGACGGCAGCGATTTCTGGCACCTCAAAGGTATGGAAAAATACGGCATACCCGAGATTATGGTCTGCGACGGCCCTCACGGACTCAGAAAGAAGGATTACAGCGCAAAGGGCAGTTCGCTTTCAAAATCCGTGCCCGCAATATCATTCCCCACAGCCGCCACAACTGCGGCATCCTGGGATCCGGAGCTCGTCTATGAGATGGGTCAGGCCCTCGGCAAAAAGTGCCTTAAAGAAAAGGTCGGAGTTCTGCTCGGGCCCGGTATCAATATGAAGAGATCCCCCCTGTGCGGCAGAAACTTTGAATATTTCGCAGAGGATCCCGAGCTTGCCGGTGAAATGGCGGTCGGTCTCATTGACGGTGTGCAGTCAATGGGTGTAGGCACCTCGCTCAAGCATTTTGCGGTAAACAGCCAGGAAACCCGCAGGATGGTTGTTGACTCTGTCGTTGACGAGAGAGCTCTCAGAGAGATCTATCTCAGAGGTTTTGAAATCGCCGCGACAAAGAGCAAACCCTGGACTGTAATGAATTCATACAATAAGATAAACGGTCTTCACGGCTCCGAGAATCCCCATACCCAGACCGAGATTCTCAGAAACGAGTGGGGCTGGGACGGCGTTGTCGTCAGCGACTGGGGCGCCGTAAACAACAGAGTTGACGGTATGAAGGCCGGCAACGATCTCGAGATGCCCTCATCCTCCGGCTCGGGTACAAAGAAAATTCTCGATGCTGTGGCAAACGGCGAGCTTGATGAAGAGACCGTCAATCTCAGGGCACTCAATATCCTCAATCTCATCAAAAAGTGCGCTGACGGCGCAAAAGATAATTATGAATACAATGATGCCGACGACCAGGAGCTCGCGAGAAGAATTGCAGCGAATTCAATGGTTCTGCTTAAAAATGACGGCATCCTTCCTCTTGACACCTCAAAGAGCATCGCAGTTATAGGCGCTCTCGCAAAGACTCCGAGATATCAGGGCGCCGGCTCATCGCATATAGTCCCCACTCAGCTTGAAAACGCTTTTGACGAGCTTGAGAAGCTCGGCGTAAAGGCGCAGTATGCCCAGGGTTATGAGCTTACCAACAAAAAGGCGGGTAAAAACGCCGGCCTTATCGCCGAAGCGGCGGAGCTCGCGAAGAAAGTCGATATTGCCGTTGTATTTGTCGGCCTGACCGATGAATATGAGGCGGAGGGATATGACAGAACACATATGAATCTGCCCGAGGCACACGATAAGCTTGTTGACGCCGTTTCCGCGGCAAATCCGAATACGGTTGTAGTGCTTGCGGGCGGT
>CADBOL010000008.1 GCA_902796295.1 Oscillospiraceae bacterium | reverse complement strand
GGTGTCCGGTGGACACCTCTGCCGCAGGCAGAAGCGCCGACCGAGCCGACAGGCGAGACAGGGGGACCGCTTGCGGTGGATGAGGTGGAAAAATTCGGAATTCGGAATGATGAATGCGGAATTTCGGGGTGCGGGTGTCCGGTGGACACCTCTGCCTCAGGCAGAAGCACCGACCGAACCGACAGGTGAGACCGCTTCGCTCCGATTGTATATCGTCCACACCCGCCCTTCGGGCACCTGCCCCCTCGCAAACAATGGTCGCCTTGCTCGCTTGAATCGCTTCGCAATTCTTCCTGTTTGCTCATCTCACCGTCTCGCTTCATCCGCCACAGGCGGCGCATCGGCGGTTCGACCCCGTTCCTGGAGAGGGCTAAAGAGGAACGCGAAGCGATAAAATTATATTATGCTCGCGCATATCTTTGTACACGGCAGGCATATATGCCTGCCCTACACTGCAAGCTGACGCTTGCCCGGAACGCCGGGACGTCGGTCTCGCCTGTCGGCTCGGTCGGCGCTTCTGCCTGCGGCAGAGGTGTCCACCGGACACCCGCGCCCTACAATCTGTTGCCTTAACTGACATATAAAATCGGAGCGAAGCGACCCTCAATTCCGCATTCCGCATTCAGAATTCCGCATTGGCATTATGCATTGAAAAAACTCTTCAGCCTCTCCTTATAATCCGGCGCGGTGTCAAATGCGGCGTGGCCGTATCCGTCATAAACGTGATATGAAAAGCCGGGTCTGTCTTTAAACGCGGCAATAAGCTCCTCCCCGGCCCTGCTGCCGAGCACGGCATCATCCGCGGCATTCAGAATAAGTACCGGGCATTTTATGAAGGGTATTCCGCTTTCCGCGCTGAATCCTTCCGTACCTTCGGCGAGAATGATAAAGCGCTCAAATTCTTCATCCGTTACGCTTTCGCCGATAACCGCGAAGGCGTTTTCGTTCTTTTCGAAGAATTCACGCGGATAGAGCTTTTCGCCGAAATCGAGGAAGAGAGCTCTGCCGTCTTTCTTTCGCGCGAGATCAATCCACCCGCGTATTACGCCGAAGTTTTCGCTTCCCATAGATACGCAGGAGGAGCCGAGAGCGAGTTTTTTCACAAGGCCCGGATTCTCCGCGGCGATTAAAAGCGCCATCATTCCGCCCTGTGAAGCTCCGAAAAGATACACATCACTCAGGCCCAGGGCTTTCATCGCATCCGCCGTATCGCGCGCCATATCGCTCACAGTGTACCGCTCCGGCAGATTTTCTCTGCGGTCAAAGAGATACACCGTGTATTCAGCGGCAAATGAGTCATATGCAGATGCGACAATTTCAGCCGAGAGCAAAACGCTCTTTACACTCAGACCCGGAAGAATAACAAATGTCTTTTTACCCGAGCCGAAAGTGAAATATTTTATATCGCATTTTCCCGTATTTACGGTTTTTATCTCACAGCTCATATTATGCCCTTATAGCATCGTATTCGGCAAGCACAACATCTTTGGCGTCACCGCTGCCGTTGTCGGTATAAACAACCTGCAGTACAGGTCTGCCGGATGAATTGGCAGTCACTCTCAGATAGAGCGTATTGACGGCATCACCCGAGTAATTAAACTCAAATCCGCTGTCTTCTTCGCCTTCCGTCAGCTCTTTGCGCTCGGCTTTCTTAATCGTACCGTCTTTGAGAGTAACGTTGATATAGTCGGGATATGCGGCGACCTTGCCCTCATTTTCTCCGAGCTTGAGCGAAACGATCGGGATATAGGAGCCCGGCAGCTCGACCTTTTCTATAACTTCGCCGAGTCTGTAAAACGTTGCCTTGGTTTTGAATCCGTGGCCTCCCGTAATATCAACTTCGATTGTATGTTCACCGGAAGTGACTGCGTCAGCCGTGCCGGCAAGGAAAGTCTTTTTATATCTTTGACCTTCGGAGAAGGATATTTCAACAGGAGTATTCGCCTTGAGGGAAATATCATTGCCGTCAATATAGCAGTCGTCAAGGCAGATATTTCCGAGATCAAATGTGGCGGTGGTTATTTCGCCGAGATAATCAATCACGGCTGTGCCGAGACCGTCAACGAGATTGCTGCCCTCTTTTTCAACGTCGATATCGTAAAATCTCATATAGATTACATCGCCTTTTTCAAGATACACGGGCATGGTATCGGAAACTTCTTCGCCGACATAGTGCCAGAGACCGTCTTTGAATCCGCCGCCCACGCCGAAGCAGTCGGCAGTCCCCTCGGGCACGGTGTTTGAAATCATTTTATCCGCGTATGCAACCGCAACCTTGTGACCGGGGTCAACGGTGTAATAACCCGCAGACGGTGCGGTGAAGTCATAGCAGCAGTTATTGTTTGAAATGGTGTTTTTGCCGACATTCAGGCTGCCGTAATTCTCAACTTCCTTTTTGAGATACTCCGATAAGCCGTCAATATCGGCCCACATAACTCTGCTGAATTTCGGAGTCTCTTCAATTACTTCTTCTTCCGCCTGAGTAAATGTGTCTGTTTGTGTCGCGGCGTCATTTACCGTGGCCGTATCAGCCGGCACGGATGATGATTCTTCTGTTATCTCCGGCTTTCCCGAGCAGGCGGTAAATCCCGATATTATACACACTGTCAGAAGTATTGAAACAAATAATACAAAGGTTCTTTTCATGTCACACACCCCGTTTAAATTAATTTGAGTTATTTACAATTTTTCTTATTTCTTTTTAAATGCGCCTTTGAGGTCTTCTTTGAGAAACTCACCGGCAGCTCTCGCAAGGCCGCCCGCGATAGCTCCGCCCGCGGCGGAGCCGGCAACGGTCTTGATCAGATCGAAAATATCGTCTCTGTCTTTGGCTTCGCGCTCCTCCTGAAGGATCTTTCTCTGCTTTTCCTCTTCGTCAATCTTTTCGAGTCTGCGCTTCGTTTCCGCTTTTATGATTGCCTCCCGCAGCGGGGCTCCGCAGTTGGGGCATACCTCATTATCATCCGCGTCAACATAGGAGTCGCAGTATTCGCAGCAGACCTTCAGTTTTTCGTTTTCATCGTTCATTTTATCACCCCGTAAAAAGATACCTTCTCTGTCTGTGATTATACACCAAATTTAATACCGTTTCAATAATTTTGTTTACTTATTAAATAATGTGTGTTAGAATATGATTGTATATTTATATTTTACGGAGGTTGGATTATGGCAGGCATAAAAGAGTATATTCCCCAGTTCGGCGACAGAACTTTTGAAGAATACCCGTTCAATGACTGTGATGCGCTGACTCTCAGCGAGGTTATCTACATGCCGTTTGAAAAGGTTGTCTCAGCTTCATTCAAAGACGAGCCGAGAAACTTTTCGGACGCCGCCAAGGAGCTCTTTGACCTCAGAGGAAGCAAGCATCAGAAGCTCGGTCTTATGATTACCAATCAGTCAAGCTTAGATATGATGGCTATGTCTGAAACAGCAAGATTTTCCGAAATGAAGATTCTTGCCGTTCACGAGGTTTACAGCGCGAAGCCTGCGATTCAATACTGCGCGGCTACATTCATCCTGCCCGGAGACGAGCTTGTTGTCGTTTTCAGAGGCACAGATGACACACTTGCCGGCTGGAAGGAAGACCTCGATCTTTTCACCACAAAGAATCCTCCCTCATACGACCTCGCTCTCGGCTACATCGAGGAGCTCGCGCGCGAGAGAGAAGGCAAGATAAGAATCTGCGGACATTCCAAGGGCGGCAACATCGCGCTTATGACCGCTCTCAAATGCTCGGAAGCCGTCAGGGAGAGAATCATCGGAGTCTATAACAACGACGGACCCGGCTATCACGATTACGGCATATTCCATCTGGGCACCTATGAGGAGATTCTGCCCGTATACAGACACTATGTGCCGAATTCCTCAATGATAGGCATGATGCTCGCTCACGACTATGACTACAAAGCAGTCAAAAGCACAAGGCTGACGGGCGCATTCCAGCACGATCTCGGCACCTGGAAAATCAAAGACGGCGAAATAGTGACAGCCGATGATATAAATCTCATGGCCAAAATCACAGACACCGCACTCGCCGTACTCTGCTCCTACGCTTCGGAAAAAAGCGCTCAGGCGGTTGACTCGATAGTTACCGCATTCATTGACGGCCTGGGTGAGGCAAACCTTTCCGATACGGCAAAGCACGCATTCAAATCAATCAGGGGTGCTCTCAGATCCGTAAAGGAAGTGAGCCCCGATATAAAGGATTATGTCAAAGAATCCTTTGAGGGAGTAGGCAAAGACGTGTTTGAGGCAATAAAGACAATCAGAAGCACAAACATAGCGGAGCTCACCGGAAAAGCTTTTGCCGCGATAGCAAGATAAAGGGGTGTAACAATGTCATCAGATGTTAAAGAGCGCTCATTACCCGACAGCGCTCATCCCAACAAGATAGGTATCAAAGAAGGCATGGGCTACATGCTGGGCGACGCGGGCAACCTGTTTGTGCTCACATATGTATCTTCTTTTCTTAAAGTTTTTTATACCGATGTTTTGAAACTCGATACAAAAAAAGCTGCGAATCTCTTCCTTTTCACCCGTCTCTGGGATGCAATTAACGACCCGATGTGGGGCGCGATAGTCGCTAAAAGGAAGCCGACAAAAGACGGCAAATTCAGACCGTTTCTCAAATATGTGGCGATCCCCCTCGGTGTTTCGCAGATTATCTGCTTTTTCAATATCGGTAAATTCACATCGAGCCAGGCTCTGCTGCTCGTATTCGCCTATGTGACTTACATAGCGTTCGGTATGCTTTACACCGGAATGAACGTTCCGTTCGGCTCGCTCGCCTCCGTCATCACGGATGATCCCGACGGCAGGACCCTGCTCTCGACCTTCAGGACCATCGGCGGCGGTATCGGCGGAGCCGCTCCCCTGCTCATAGCTCCGTTCCTTATCTACACAAAGGTTCAGCAGGCAAACGGCGAAACCTATAATGTCGCAAACGCAAAGGGAATGTTCCTCTTCGCCGTCGCGATGGGCGTTCTTTCGATAGTATTCTATTTCTCCTGCTACGCGACCACCAAAGAGAGAGTTCCCTCCGAGGCGGAGCCGCAGGTGGATATGAAAAAGACCTATCTCGGTATGCTCAAGAGCAAGCCCTTCGTTATTCTCGCTCTCACCGGCATACTCATCAGCGGTCAGCTTCAGTTCGCTTCGCTCAACCAGTATCTTTACAAAAACTACTTCTGCAACACGAATCTCTCCGTGCTCGGCACGATAGCGCAGTATCTGCCCATGGCGATAATGATTCCGTTTGTTCCGAAACTCGTCAAGAGATTCGGCAAGAAAGAGCTGAGCGCCTTCGGCGGATTCTTCGCGGCGGCCGCTGCGATTCTCACCTATATACTCAAGCCCTCGCAGAATAACCCCGGTCTCTTCATCGGCCTGCTCTTTGTGATAGGTTTCGGCTACTCATTCATCTCAATCACAAACTGGGCTGTAGTTGCCGATGTCATAGACTTCCAGGAATACACCACCCATATCAAGAGCGAGAGCGCGATTTACGCTGTCTATACCTTCTGCAGAAAGCTCGGCCAGACTGCGGCGGATTACGGCGGACTGATGCTACTGGGCAAAATCGGCTACAACGCAGAAACAATGGCAAACGCGGGATTCGTTCCCGGCGTCAGCGAAGGAATACTCAAGGTCTGCACAATTATCCCCGCAATTACATACACTCTTATATTCCTTCTCTATGTCTTATTCCCGCTGACAAAGGAGAGGCTTGAGCCTGTTTACTCCTACATCAGAAGCAATAACGCGAAACTTACAGGCGGCGAAAGCGCTGACGCTGCCGCCGAAGAATAATACAGGTGATATTATGAGTTCAGAACCTGCACGTGAAATCCCCGCTCAGGCAGCCGATAAAAAATACGTCAGAACCGGCAGACTGATTTCATACGCGGTCGGTCTCGCGGGTCAGAATATCTCTTACGGCTACATAGGAAGCTGGCTGTTCTATTATCTCGAATATGTCAGAGGTATTTCGCCCAAACTCTCCGGTATAATTACCGGTGTTTCAAGGATCTGGGATTCAATCAATGACCCGATAGTCGGCGCGATGGTCGATAAGCACAGATTCAGAAGCGGAGAAAAGCTCAGACCGATTCTGATGATAACTCCTCCCATAATCGGACTGCTATCGGTAGCGATGTTCCTGCCGCTTAATATCGGCAACGGAGCGTTCATCGCGCTGGTCTGCGCCGCCTATCTTCTCTGGGATTTATTCTATTCATTTCAGGATGTCGCCCTGTGGGGCATGGTAGCGGTCTCCTCCCCTCACTCGGAGGAAAGAAGCCGCGTGTCTCAGTGGGTTTCCATCGGAGCGGGCGCGGGAGCCACACTCGCCGGCCTTTTCCCGACATTCAGGAGCGCTGTCGAAGGCGCGGGAATGAATACCGTTATGGTATTTGCGCTCTTCGGCGTTGTATTCGGCCTCGGCGGCGAGCTTATCTCAATGGTTGCCTACAGGATGAAAGAAGCGGTTGAAACAGAGCAGAGCAAGGAGAGTCTGTTCGAGGCAATATTCGTTTTGCGCCATAACAGGACCCTGCTGCTCATTTCACTTGCGAGATACTGCAAGGATGTATTCAACACCATAATCCCCTGGGTTTATTTCTTTGAGAGCAGAGAGGTCTATGACGTCGGATTCGCTCAGATCGGCTACGGCAACATGCAGGTATTCTATACATTCCTGACCGGCGCCGTGGGCGCGGTAGCGATGCTCTTTGCCACAAAGATTGCCGATAAGATGGGAGGCATGAAGCGCCTGCTCATCATTGCCCAGGTCAGCAACATTATCTGCAGAGTCATTTCCTATTTTGTGGGATTCAATACTCCGGCTCAGATTATAACCACTATGGTTTTGATAAGCATAGCTACGGTACCAATCAACTCAATGGATATTGCCCACCGCGCTCTGACGGCAGATTCAATAGACTATGTCGAATACAAGACCGGCAAGAGAACAGAGGGTATATCATTCTCCATGCAGAATTTCATTTCAAAGCTCTCATCCGCAACAGTTCAGATTATCAACGGCTTCGTGCTCTCGATGCTCGGTCACGATTCAAGCCGCAAAAACTTTGACCAGAACCCGACCTACATGAAATGGCAGTGGCCCATATTCATGCTCGGCCCTGTAATCGGCGCGGTTCTTTATACAGTCATTATTTCGTTTGTCAGGGATGACAAGGAAGAAAAGAGAAAAATCGAGGCGGAGCTCTTTGAGAGGCGCAAGGCCGTTGAGAATAAAGAAGCTCAGCTGAATGCAGACTGACGGAGGTTTTATGCTGGAAACCAATACACTTTTATCGCTCGAGCACACTATTGCAAAGGATTACCTTTCCGGCTTCGAGTTTCCCTGGCAGGCGCTCGCCGGAATCAAGGATGAAATATTAAGGCTCATTGAAACGCTCGATAAAGAAGAATACACGGAGCTTTCACCCGGTGTGTGGGCGCACAAAAGCGCGACGGTTTTCCCGAGCGCTTATATCGGAGCCCCCTGCATTATAGGAAAAGACACACAGGTAAGACAGTGCGCTTTCATAAGAGGCAGCGCTCTCATCGGTGAGGGCTGTGTTATAGGAAACAGCGTCGAGGTCAAAAACGCCATTATTTTTGACGGCGCGCAGGTGCCGCATTTCAACTATGTCGGCGACAGCATCCTCGGCTTTAAATCGCATATGGGAGCGGGCGCGGTCACATCAAACGTGAAGCAGGATAAAACCCCCATAGTGATTAAGAATCAGTTCAAAAACATTGAAACCGGCCTTAAGAAATTCGGCGCGATTCTCGGAGATCATGTTGAGATAGGATGCAATTCCGTGCTCAACCCCGGCACCGTGATAGGCAGGAATTCAAGAATATATCCGCTTTCATCCGTAAGAGGATGCATCGGAGAAAATATAATCTACAAAGGCAACGGCAAAGTTGTAAAAATGAGGTAAACAATGGGAAGATATTTCGGCACTGACGGTTTCAGAGGTGAGGCAAACAAGACACTCACCGCTGACCACGCTTACAAGACAGGCAGATTTCTCGGTTGGTATTACACCGAGCTCAACAAGAGAAACGGTATCGACGAGCCGGGTAAAATCGTCATAGGCAAAGACACAAGACGCTCGAGCTACATGTTTGAGTATTCGCTCATAGCGGGTCTCACCGCCTCGGGAGCGGACGCTTACATGCTCCACGTAACCACAACTCCGAATGTAGCTTATGTGACAAAGATTGATGAATTTGACTGCGGCATAATGATATCCGCGAGCCATAATCCCTATTATGACAACGGCATCAAGCTCATTAACCGCGAGGGAATAAAAATGGACGATGAAACCATCGCCCTTATAGAAGATTATCTTGACGGAAAGCTTGAGGTTTTCGGCGAGAAATACGATACTCTCCCCTTCGCCGAAAAGAGCGGCATAGGCAAAACGGTAGACTATGTTTCGGGCAGAAACAGATACATCGGCTATCTTATCTCACTCGGCGTTTATTCATTCAAAGGCAAGAAGGTCGCGCTCGACTGCGCCAACGGCTCCACCTGGAATATAGCTAAATCCGTCTTTGAGGCGCTCGGCGCAACCACAGCCGTGATTAACGCTGACCCCGACGGTCTCAATATCAACGAAAACGCCGGCTCCACACACATTGAAGGTCTTCAGAAATTCGTGGTGGAAAACGGCTTTGATGTGGGATTCGCCTATGACGGCGACGCCGACAGATGCCTTTGTGTTGACGAAAAGGGCGAGGTGCTTACGGGCGACCACATACTTTATATCTACGGCAGATATATGAAAGAGAGAGACAAGCTCTTCAACAATACCGTCGTCACAACGGTTATGTCAAACTTCGGCCTCTACAAAGCGTTTGACGAGATTGGCATCGATTACGCAAAGACGGCAGTGGGCGACAAGTATGTTTACGAATACATGGCGGAGCATAACAACTGCCTCGGAGGAGAGCAGAGCGGTCACATAATCTTTTCAAAATACGCCACCACGGGCGACGGAATACTCACCTCGCTCAAAATGATGCAGGTCATGATGGCAAAGAAGACCACAATGAGCGAGCTTGCGAAACCGCTTAAGATTTATCCGCAGATTCTTGAGAATGTAAGAGTTTCCGATAAACCGGCGGCTGTAAATGACCCCGAGGTAAAGGCGGCCGTAGCGAAAGCCGAGGAAGAGCTCGGCGACTCCGGAAGAATCCTGATAAGAGAATCCGGCACCGAGCCCGTAATCAGGGTAATGGTAGAGGCCGACGAAGAGGAAAAATGCAGACGCCTCGTAGACTCGGTCGCTGGGATAATCAAAGAGAAGTACGCTGAGTAATGTGCAGTTTCAAATGCGGAATTCGGAATGAGGAATGCGGAATTTCGGGTCGCACGCAAAGCGTGCTCCGGATTGTATATCCAG
>CADBOL010000007.1 GCA_902796295.1 Oscillospiraceae bacterium | reverse complement strand
TTTCTAGTTTTTTTTTTTTAATTATTATCCCAAAAATAAAATTTTACTTTATTTTCTGATAATATTATGTTAACATTATCATTGGAATTTTACAAAGGAAGTGTAGATATGCAAAAGAAAATCAGCAGTATTCCTTTCAAAGGAACTCCCGAGCAGGAGACCGAACTCAAAAAGTTCATAGAAGAAAACAAACATGACAAGAGCAGACTTATGGCTGTTATGCAGGCTGCGCAGGAAATCTACGGCTATCTTCCCATGGAAGTTCAGATGATGATTGCCGACGGAATGGATGTTCCTCTTGAAAAAGTTTTCGGAGTCGCAACATTCTATGCACAGTTTGCTCTTTCTCCGAAGGGAGAATACAACATCTCCGTCTGCCTCGGCACCGCCTGTTATGTCAAGGGCGCTCAGGCTGTCCTAGATAAAATTTCCGAAATTCTCGGAATCGGTGTTGATGAGTGCACGCCCGACGGCAAATTCTCCCTTCAGGCCTGCCGCTGCATCGGTGCCTGCGGTCTCGGTCCCGTTATGATGATTAATGATGAAGTATTCGGCAAACTTACTCCCGACGCAATTCCGGGTATTCTTGCCAAGTTCAATGCATAATCTGCAGAAAAGGACTGTTTTATGAAAATCAAGGACTTAAAGGAATTGCTTGACGCTGATGTTTTATGCTGCGAGGAAAACCTCGGCCGTCACCTTTATTCCGCCTGCGGCTGTGACCTCATGAGTGATGTTCTCGCTTATGTGAAGGATCAGGGAGCTTTGCTTACAGGGCTTGTAAATCCCCAGGTTGTCAGGACTGCAGTGATGATGGATTTGGTTTGTATAGTTTTTGTGCGCTCAAAGCTACCCACCGAGGATATAGTTGAGCTTGCAAAAGAAAACGGCATTGTAGTGCTTACAACAGATAAAAGATTATATGAGGCCTGCGGTATTCTCTATTCAAACGGTCTCGGTGTAAAGGCTACCAAATAATGAGTGAGCCGCTTGTTTTTCACTACGATATTGACGGCGAGGATTTTATCTCTGCCGGTCAGGCATCTATACAAATCAAAAAGAATCTCAGAAGAATAGGGCTTTCTCCCGAAGTTATACGCAGGGTTTCCATCGCTATGTACGAAGGAGAAATCAATATGGTCATTCATGCCAAGGGCGGCACTGCCGATGTTATGCTTTATGAGGACCGTATTGAGATTATTCTCGCAGATAAAGGCCCCGGAATCAGCAACATTGAGGAAGCTATGCAGGAAGGATTTTCCACCGCATCCGACACAATCAGAAGTCTCGGCTTCGGTGCGGGCATGGGACTTCCAAACATGAAACGATATTCCGATAAAATGACGATTGACACCACAGTCGGTGTAGGTACGACTGTTACCATGGTTATCAACATAACCTGATTATCAGATATATGAACGATTATCAACATTCGGTTTTACTTGATGTCAATAAATGCACCGGATGCACAACCTGTCTCAAGCACTGCCCCACCGAAGCTATCCGTATCAACAACGGCCATGCTGTCATTAATGACAGCAGATGTATTGACTGCGGCGAGTGTATAAGAAACTGTCCTCATTCGGCCAAAAAAGCCGTTTCATCACGTCTTGAGTCGATGGACAGGTTTAAATACAAAATCGCACTCCCCGCTCCCACTCTTTACGGTCAGTTTGAAAACCTTGACGATGTGGATTATGTTCTTGACGGACTTAAGAAAATCGGCTTTGACGATGTGTTTGAGGTTTCAAAAGCCGCGGAGCTTGTTTCCGCTTATACAAGAACTTATCTTAAAACAGAAGGAATCAAAAAGCCCGTAATCAGCTCAGCATGTCCAGTAATTGTAAGACTGATCGGTCTGAGATTCCCCTCTCTTTCCGGAAATATTATACATATGCTTCCCCCTATGGAAGTAGCGGCATATCTTGCAAGACAGAGAGCTCTCGATAATAATCCCGGGCTTAAAGAGGAAGATATCGGAGTCTGCTTCATCTCCCCGTGCCCTGCAAAAGTGAGCTATGTCAAAAACGGATTTGCCGATTATAAAAGTCAGGTTGATGAAGTCATTTCAATCAGTGATATTTATTTCAGGCTGATTAATGAGATGTCGCACGGGAGCGATATAGAAAGTCTCAGTGAATCCGGTATTATCGGTATCGGATGGGCAAGCTCCGGCGGAGAGGCATCTGCCATATTCAATGAAAGATATCTTGCAGCCGACGGTATAGAGAATGTCAACAGAGTTCTCGATCAGCTTGAAAACGGCAATATTTCTCAGCTTGAATTTATCGAGCTTAACGCCTGCCCCGGCGGCTGTGTAGGCGGAGTGATGACCGTACAGAATCCGTTTATTGCAAAAGCAAGACTCCAGGCTTTGCGCCACGGACTGCCCGTCTCAAGAAACAATCTTACAAAAGAACAGTCTCAATATATTCCCGACAGCTATCTTTTCAATGAGCTTCCCGAGTATGAACCGATTTCAAGACTTTCCGGCAGTATTGCCGAATCCATGAGGATGATGGCTGATATACAAAAGCTGAAATCTTCACTGCCCGGTATTGACTGCGGCGCGTGCGGCGCTCCCAACTGCAGAGCGTTCGCTGAAGACATTATAAGAGGAAATGCTCATTTCGTCAGTTGCCCGATTAAAGGCAACGAGTCTGTTACTGTAAAGGAGAATGACATTGACGGTTAAAGAACTGTGTGAAAACTGCAACTTCAGTACCGTATGTCTTCCCTCTCCCGACAGAGAAGTCAAAGGCGCCTATGTCGGCGACCTGCTGAGCTGGGTTATGGGCAGAGCATTCCGCGATAATGC
>CADBOL010000006.1 GCA_902796295.1 Oscillospiraceae bacterium | reverse complement strand
AAGTTATAATAATACTCGGTCGCGCTTTCGGGTGAAAGAGCGTATTTTTCTTTAAACTCCCTGATAACAGCTGACGGTCTCGGAGTCAGAGCGCCCATGATTTTTGTATCGAGCAGGTCTCTGAATACCACGGAATTTTCGCATCTGCCGTTTTCGCAGGCAAAATCGAGAAGGCAC
Source organism: Oscillospiraceae bacterium (assembly GCA_902796295.1). Classification (GTDB taxonomy): domain Bacteria; phylum Bacillota; class Clostridia; order Oscillospirales; family Acutalibacteraceae; genus CAG-177. Next base: position 8,352 of record CADBOL010000006.1, on the reverse strand, counting down.
GCGAGGATGTCTTCAAGCGCGTATTCGCTTCCGGGCTCCTCATAATCATATGAATCGAGACCAAGTATGCCCAGGACCGAATTCACCGAGCAGATTTTATCTTCTTTTTCAATCAGTTTTTCTCTTTCCGCATAATCGATCAAAGCGGTTATCGCCTGATTTACAGTCATTCTGACACTTCCCGTCAATTAGTTATTATTTCCGGCCGCGCCGGAGGAGATTATTTTACACGCTGAAACAGCGAATCAAACATCGAGTAAATTACCGTATAAACCATGCTGACAAAACCGTAAAGCCCGGTTTTTTCAAGCAGGCCCGACATAAAGCCGAAAACTGACCTGTCAAACGGGGATTTTACGCGGGATGAAACAAGCTCTCCGTCTGTCACGGGGATTTCGCCGTTTCTGACGGTAAATGCGAGAGTCCTCTCTCCCAGAGGAGTGGATGAACCGTAAGCTGTGTAGCTCACTGTCACATTTATCCTGCTGTTTGATACTTTCGGAACGCTTCCCGTGAAGGGAATTTCAACCGACTCTCCCTGTTTGAGCACGGTAAAGGCAGGCACGCTGAAATGAATATCATCGCAGTCGCAGGTTACCGCCTTTATCAGCAGATCCCTGTCTGCAATTGTGAGATTTCTGACCGTGAGGCATGTATCCTTATCGCTCAGATACCCTTCTTCACTCTTGTCAAACGCCGCCCATACGGTGTTTGAAGGATTTGTCGAGGTGTGGAACTGCGGAAAACGCGGGTCTGAATAAACATCCGTTATTCTATCGGTGAGAGTGAGAGTGTTAAGAAGCTCCCTTGTGAAATCATCCCAATACATCATCCCGTGATAGAGACCCGAAACAAACCAGGTGTTGTCGGGCATATACGCCGTGGAAGCGTCAACCGTCATCGCGGGAGACAGCTTGTAGTGGCCGTCACAGGGATTTTTCTGAACATAGCCGTCGGGGAATCTTTTGCCGACATCGGTGCAGTCGGCTCCGGTAGAGAACAGCGTGCAGATGATGCTGTCGCCCTGAGACTCCCATCCGGTAACCATATTTATATCGGTGCCCGCGATTATCGAAACATTCATGCCGTATTCATCATTGCATTTCTGAAGCTCGGTATAATACTTCGGCATCACGGTATAATGCATATAGTCGCTCTTTCTGATAATCTCGGCGTTCGCTGTCTCATCGAGCCATTTTTCCTTCATCTCCTCATAGATTGAGGAAGGGCAGAAATCCCATATGCTGCCCCAGTTGCCGACAACTCTGTAAAGGTACGGAACAAGGTTGTTGAGAACCTTATCCAGGAATCCGAGCTGCTGCGCTTCAACCAGCCAGTGATAATCATCCTCTGTCATAGTGCCGTGCTCGATGAATTTTATAAGAGTCAGTTCATCAAATTTCATGGTCTGTGTCAGCAGGTCATATACAATCCCTGCTCCGCCGGCGGCGGGCACGGTAAGGCAGGCGTTATCGACATCCTGCTTATATCCGAATAGAGTGAGATATGACGCGGTGACCTGACCGCCGTGACTGAGACAAAAGATATTGACTTTGTCGCATCCGTCTCTTTCCTTGACCTGCTGAATATACTCGTCGAGACGTGTCGCGCAGTCAACGGCTCCGTTACGGAAATCACATGTGAAATTATATATCTGACTGCGTGAAATATGCTCCATCATATCGCGGGTGATATCCGGCTCATACTGATAGCTGCCGTCGCCGAATCTGTCAAAGAGCACCTGTGAATTTGTCGCCTCGGCGCCCTCAAGAGTCGGCCTGACATTGTATTTGCTGCTCCCGTCATCATTGCATTTGACTTTTTCAAGATATTTTTCGGCTTCCTCGCCGACAACCTTCGCAAGATAATCTGCGCTGCCGAAAACGGAAGCACCAAGGCCGATTCCGACCTCGGCGATACGCCCGAGCAGTATTCCCGGAATTTCGTCAAAATCCGGGTACCATACCTGCTCGCTGCTGCCGTCCTCATAATACTCCGAGAGCTGCGGCCCGCCGTAGCCGCAGACAATAATTACGGGAAGATCGGTATATCCGCCGTCGTCTCCGGCAGCAGACACACCTGTTATTGAAATAAGAATTATCAACGCCGTAAATAAGGCAACTGCTTTTTTCACAAATAACACCCCATTAAACCGCATATTTCCCGCCGCCCTGTTATAAGACTGCCGGATTTTCTTTAAGCCAGTTAACCGTATCTGTCAAAGATTCCTTTGCGCTTCTCGGTGAATATCCGAGCTCTTTTGCCGCCTTTTCATAAGAGAAATCACAGTTTTCGCAGATTTTATTTATTGAAAAGGGAGTGAGCACCGGCGGCCAGTGCATAGTCTTGAAAAACAAGGCTATCTCGGGGCAGAGATGCAAAAGCGTTGTTTTTCCCATCTTTACCCTGGGAGGAGTTCTGCCGTTTATCTCGGCAAGAGTCGCGATGAATTCATCAACGGTCAGCGTCTCGCCGGTCAGGAAATAGCTCTCTCCGCCTCTGCCTTTTTCCGCGGCGGATATCATACCGGCCGCAACATCGCGCACATCGACAAAGTTATATGCGCCGAAATCAAGGCTCACCATAAAGAGCCCTTTTTCATAAAGCCCCACCAGTGTGCAGACGCTGTTGTTGTGATAAATATCATCCGGACCTATTACGCAGCTCGGCTGAACAACCACCGTTTTCAGCGTATCTGTATTTGAATTAATCACATACTGGCTCGCCGCCGCTTTTGATTTGCCGTATGCATCGGAGAGACTTGCCGTGTCAAAGCGGTCAAATTCCGTTACCGGATGCATATCGTCATTAACCGATATACAGTCAACGGATGAAACGAAAACAAGATTTCTGACACCGCATTTCTTGCATGCCTCCACCACATTGACAGTCCCGTCATAGTTTACTTTCCAGACAAGATCATCCTTTGTGCCGGTGATATCAATCATACCCGCAACGTGATATACGGTTTCCGCTCCTTCAAATGCTCTGAGCAGATAATCATAATCATTTATATCACCGAGCATGATTTCTCCGCCGAAGACCGCAAGCTCCGGGCGTTCCTTCCTCATCAGCAAACGCACATTTTTGCCTTCCGAGGTCAGTCTTTTAACGAGAGAATACCCTAAATACCCATTCGCCCCCGTAACAACAGATAATCCTGTGTTCATTTAACACCCTTCTTTCAGGTTTAATTGAATATCCTCTTTATCCATTTTACGCACAAATCAAACCACGCCGCGCAATCGGCATTGTAGTCTGTCTCTTCCGCCTTGTTATATACGGTCTCATCCGCAAGTGAGAAGCCGTGCCACCCCTTTGAGAAAATATGCATCTCAAAGGGAATGTTATGATTATCAAGTGCCTTTGCGTATTCAAGTGAATTATTGATGGGCACACAGTCATCCTCAGACGAAGCAAATATGAACGCCGGAGGAGTTTTATCGTCAACCTCTCTGTCAACGCCCGGAATGGGCTCTGCCAGAATATCGCTCATTTTTTCAAGTATGCAGGGATAGCCGAGAATCTGGGCATCAGGTCTTTCCTCGCCCATAGTCGAGAGCGCCGCAGTGAGATGTCCGCCGGCGGAAAAACCGATGGCGGCAATCTTTCCGGGGTCAATATACCAGTCCGCGGCATTTTCCCTGATGATTCTCAGCGCCTCAACCGCATCATCGAGCGGGCGGGGAAATCTGCTGTTTTCGTTGAGTGAATACCTCAGCACAAAAGCGGCAAATCCTTTTCCGAGAAATCTGAACGCAATCGGCTCCGCCTCTCTGTCTGAGCAGAATTTATAAGCTCCGCCGGGAATAACGAGTATTGCCTTTCTCTTATCGAGAGCAGGCAGCTCCGGGGAATAATCCGGTATATACGCCGTAAGGGTTACTCCCTCATTTGACAGATTCAAAACGAAATTCCGCATTTCACACCTCAATATCTGACTTTGAATGTCTTGATTTCAAACGGTCTGAATGAAATCTCCGTATCCTTAAGCTCTTCCTTTGTCTCTTCAAGCATATTTGTGATTTCAATCTTTTCGGCCTTGCAGAATTTAACCGGGCATTTTGTATATGTGCCCTCCGCCTCGTACATTCTCACGATAAATGCCTTTTCGCTGTCTTCGCAGGGTTTTACCGCCTCAACGATGATATTCGGGCAGGCGGGCAGAGCGGGAGCATCAAGATTATACTCGCCTTTGCTCACAACCGCGGGAACGTTGAGCTCGTATGCCGGGTGAATAACATTCTCTGCCGAGAATCCGCCCTCGTGAGGCAGGAAGGAGTAAACGGTCTTGTGAAGGCCGTGGTCGCCCGTGAAATCGGGTCTGAGACCGCCCTTGTGAAGTGAAAGGCGCATATTGCCGCCCTCAACACTTATGGCATATTTGCCGTCATTGAGGATCGATACGCCGCAGCGTGTTTCGGAAAGGTCGGTGTATTTATGATTGACAACCTCAAACTTCGCCTTCTCAATCGAGTTGTTTCTCGTGGTGGGCCTGAGCACGTTGCCGTACTGAATCTCGAAACGCGCGAAATCCGACTGAACGGATGTGTCAAAGGCTGTCTTGAGGAATCTGTGGTCGTCATTCCAGTTCATAAGAGTATCAAACCTGATTTCCTTTGAACCGGTGAATATGATCATATCCTGCTGAATTGATGACTTGGGAGAAATCGAATACTGACTTCTTATTATCAGCGCGACAGGTCCGGCCGATACAATCTTTCTGTCAAGCAGCTCGGCCGTATCTCTGAATTTAAGCTCAAGGTCGGCATCGACATCCCAGTTATCCCAGTTGGCGGGCAGATCCTCAGCCATGAGGAATGTGTTGAGACTGTATCCGTCTTTGGCTCTGAGCTCTCTGCCGCTCTTTTTGTCAATATATGATGAGATGAATCCTCTCGTATCAAATTCAATATCGGCAAACGGAGTGCTGACTGATTTCTCGCTGTATTCCAGCGGGCACTCATCCGAAAGCTCGCCCTCAACAAGATTGAAGTGAATGCTTGAGAATGCGGGAATGGTGATACCGGAGAGAATCAGCAGATTCTTCCCGTCGATATCGGTGTATCTCTGCTGTCTGCAGTCAATATCGGCTATCAGACCGGGAGCGCACTCGATGAATACCGGATCGCTCCTGTCAAACGAAAGCGTATTTGAAACGGTTATTCCGTTTCCTTCGCCTCCGGCTCTCTCCGAAATAAGCTGCTTTGCGTTTTCTATAACGCGGCCGGTCTGCTCGAGCGACAGGCGGTGGGCAGAGGGAATGCAGGTACCCGGGAGCAGGTCGTGGAACTGATTGAGAAGCAGGTCTTCCCAGAGAGGAGCGATTTCTTTGCCGTCTGCAGCAGCGCCCGATTTAACGGCATTGCTGACGGTGAAGAGCTCAAGGTCTCTGAGCAGAAGCTCCGCTTTTCTGTTGTTTCTCTTGATATTATGCTGGTTTGTAAGAGTGCCTCTGTGCAGTTCAAGATAGAGCTCTCCCTTGTAGGTGCCGGGATTCTTCACATCTTTTTCGAGCTTCTGCATGAAGTCGCCGACTCTCATATGCTCGGATTTCGGCATGCCGTTAAGGTCTTTGATCCTGCGCGACATCTCTATCATCTCAAACTGCGGTCCGCCGCCGCCGTCTCCGTAGCCGTAGGCAATCAGGCGCTCTTTTGTGACGCTTCTTTCCTTGAGCGATTCGCCGTGGGTATTGGGCCCGTCGACAACGTGGTTGATATCCTCCGGGCAGGGCCACATATGAGTCTTGTTGAAGTGAGTGAATACTTTAGTGCCGTCTATTCCCTCCCACCAGAATGTATCGTAGGGGAAGACGTTTGTGTCATTCCAGTCAATCTTGGTGGTGCAGAAGTAATCGACATCGCATCCCTTCATTATCTGAGGGATGGCGGCACTGTAACCGAAAGTATCGGGAAGCCAGAATGTATTTGATGTGAAATTAAAATGCTTTCTCGTGAATCTCTGACCCCAGAGGAACTGACGGACCATCGACTCGCCCGAGGTGATATTGCAGTCGCACTCAACCCATACGCCGCCGTTGGGCTCATATTTACCCTCGGCAACCTTTTCCTTTATCCTCTCAAAGAGCGAGGGATAGTGTTTAAGGAGCATATTGCCGTGGCAGGCCGATGACTGGATGAATTTATACTCGGGATACTGCTCCATGAGAGCAAGCTGATTGGAATATGTCCTTGCGCACTTTTTGATTGTCTCTGTGGATTTCCAGAGCCACGCCGTATCCATATGAGAGTGGCCGATAATTCCGGCAAAAGGTGCCTCGGGGCCGTTCTTTACGGCGAGCACTTCCTTGAGGAAGGGAAGCGCATCCCTGAGACCCTGTCTGAAGGTCTCCTCATCGGTATCTTCATAGGTATAGTATACTCTCTTGTGCACCTCATAGAGCGCATTTATGAGGTCGCCCTTTCTGAAGGATTCCGCCGGGAGAGCGGCATAGAGCTCGTTGACCGTCATCAGGTCAAAATAGAATTCCTCTATCTCATAATCCTTTGTGCATATATCTATGCCGTCATATGAGAATTTATAATCGAGCAGAGGTCTGTTTTCAAGCGGGGCGCATCCTTTGTAGGAGTGACCCGAATAAACCTCAAGCGCAATGTCAATCTTTTCGCCGGCCTTCGCATTCTTTTTGAGAAGGTCGCAGTAATGGTTGCCGTGGCCGGTAAAGACTATCTTCGTTGCAAATGTGCCGAAGGGCTCGCCGTTGACCCAGAGCAGTGTTTCATAACCCTGTGTATGAGGCATTATGAATATATCCTTACCATCAAGCTTATCGGGAACGGTAAACTCTGCTTTATACCAGCAGAAGCTCTCCTCTCCGCCCCATTCCGAACCGACTTCTGCCGGGATAAACAGACTGTCGTCGGGTATCTCATAGAGTCTGTCGGTCGTTTCGTATTTCACTATGTCGCCGATTTTTTCCTCTTTACGGAAAATCAGCGGCTCGAGAATCTTTTCGAAACGGGTGAGTTTCTGATACATCCTCTGAATTTGTTTTTCTGCAAGCATTTTTAATCTCCCTTCGCACTTTATCAATTAATGCCTTACGGCATTTTATTTATTTTTCCCGGAAAGCCCGTTGAGCGGGCAGACTTTCATACAGATTCCGCAAACGGCGCCTCTGCCGATATGCTGAAAAGCGTGTTTCATATATTCGCTGCATTTTTCCGCGTCAAACATCTCTTCTCTCGGGATGCCCTCTCTGTATGCCTCGCCGCTTATCGCGCCCGCCGGGCAGGCTTTTTCGCAGATCCTGCATTCTCCGCAAAGGTCGGGGGCGTTTTCGGTCCCTGTTTCAAGCGGGCAGTCCGTAAACACGGTACCGAGTCTCACAAGAGAGCCGAATTCTTTGTGAAGAAACAGAGAATTCTTCCCTATTGTGCCGAGCCCCGCGAGGCAGGCCCCTTTTTTGTGAGAGTATCTGCCTGCGTAATTCCAGCCGTCTTTGTTTATGCTCTGCGAGGCGGCGACGGTGATATATGAGTAGCCCGCCTTTTGCAGATACAGACCCGCAGTCAGAAGCAGGCGGTCTATAAAGGCGTTTACCGTGCGGTAGTGATTGAAATAGGTGTGAGTCGGCTCGCCGTCAATCTCGCCTATAATCGCGGGCGAGAGTCTCACGACAATGCTCACGCCGTATCTGAAAGGCCCGTCGTCACACTCAAAGAAGCCGGCATCGCTCGCGCCGTTTGAGATGAGATATTCTTTAAACTCCTGTGAAAAGCTCATACCGCCTTCACCTCAAAGCAGAGCCAGCCGCCGCTCTCACGGCGTTTTATCACCTCAAGCCCGTTTTTCTCAAAAGCTTCAAGCACATCGCCCTCGCGCGGGATGATTATGCCCGATGTGATAAAGACGGCGCCCTCATTCATATAGTTTCTGATATCGTCACAGAGCATTATGACAATGTCGGCCACGATATTTGCGGTTATAATGTCATATTTCCCCGTGACGCAGTCGGTCATGGAGCCCTGAACAACTTTATACCGGGGCTCGCCGAAGCCGTTTGTCTTACCGTTTTCAATCGCTGTCTTGACAGCGAGAGCGTCTATATCAACCGCAAAAGCGCTGTCCGCTCCGAGCAGGAGACCGCTGACTGAAAGAATTCCGCTGCCGCAGCCTATATCGAGTATCGTCTTGCCCTCACCCGCATAGTTTTCGAGCGCCTCAAGGCATTGCCTTGTCGTATCGTGGGTACCCGAGCCGAAAGCGAGGCCCGGCTCAAGATGAAGCACGGCTCTGCCGCCCGCCTCATACTCCTCTTCCCAGACGGGATGTATGAGAAGGCGCTCTCCCACGGGCATGGGCTTGAAGTATTTTTTCCAGTTGTTT
>CADBOL010000005.1 GCA_902796295.1 Oscillospiraceae bacterium | reverse complement strand
CCGTCGATTAAGGTCAACGAGAGACCGAAAATTTATATTGATTTGGTAAGAGTGATAAGATCGATTGCCCCGACCGGACACTCCGCGTGGCACGCGCCGCACCCGACGCATTTTTCATAGTCAACCTTCGCGCAGAATCTGTCTATGGTAATAGCCTCGCTCGGGCACGCTTTTACGCACTTCATACAGCCGATACAGCCTGCGGTGCATTCCTTGCGTGTCTGAGCGCCTTTGTCGTGATTCTTGCACAATACGGCAGCTTCGGTCTCATCGAGAGGAAGCATTTCAATAAGCCCCTTCGGGCAGGTCTTTACGCACATCTTACAGGCGCGGCAAAGCTGAGGATTAATCCTGGCAATGCCGTCGCATATGCTGATAGCTCCGTATTCGCACACAGCCATACAGTCTCCGAATCCGACACAGCCGTAAATACATTCTTTGGGCCCGCCGAATACAAGAGAAGCCATCTTGCAATTTGAAACGCCCTGATAATTGAGCTTTACCTGAGCGACCCCGTTATGTCCTCTGCAAAGAACCACAGCCGCAACGGGTTTAACTGTCCCCGCAGCAACGCCGAGGATTTCGCTTATGGCCGCGGCCGCCTCATTGCCGCCGGGATTGCAAAGCGCAGTATCGGAAACCTCTCCTTTTGAGAGAGCTGCTGCATATCCGTCACAGCCTGAAAATCCGCAGGCGCCGCAGTTTGCGCCGGGAAGACATTCTCTGATTTTTTCGGCTTTTTCGTCAACCGGAACGGCAAAAACTTTTGAAGCTATAGAAAGAAGCAAAGCCGCAAGCGCGCCCGTTACGGATACTATGACTACAGCGATAATAATTATTTTAATATCCATAATCTACCGCCTTTCTCAGCCGAAAATGCCGTCAACCACTCCGGCAAAGCCCTGGAACGAGAGCGATACAAGAGAAGCGGCAATCAGTGTTATGGGCAGTCCTTTAAGTGCTTTGGGAATATCGCATCCTTCAAGCCTCTCACGGACACCGGCAAACATTATCATTGCTACCATAAAGCCGGCGCCGCCGCCGATGGAATTAATCATCGATGAAGCGAAACCGTATCCGTTGTCAACATTGAGAAGAACAACGCCAAGCACGGCACAGTTAGTGGTGATAAGCGGAAGATAAATTCCGAGAGCTGAATAAAGCGAAGGGATAAACTTCTTGAGCACTATCTCGACAAACTGAACGAGAGCTGCAATAACAAGGATGAATACGATAGTCTGCAGATACTCGAGACCGTTTTTCTCAAGGAGATATTTATTGATGGGATAAGTAACCGCTGTGGCGAGAGCCATAACAAATATAACAGCCACGCTCATTCCCGCAGCGGTGTTAAGCTTTTTGGAAACACCGAGGAACGGGCAGATACCGAGGAACTTACATAAGATGAAGTTTTCCGTAAGTATTGCTGTCAGAAAAATACCCGCAAGTTTCATACGGCAGATCCCTCCTTACTTTCCTGAGCTTTTTCAGCCGGGGCTTCACAGCTTTCCCCCTTATTGAGAATAGCGCAGCTCGCAGCCATCGGGCAGGCGGAGCATCCTCCGAGCTCTGCCTTGGGTTTTCCGCTGCGCTCGGCAAGCTTGTTTGCCGCAGCCATAACAAGGCCGAATACAAGGAAGCCGCCGGGAGCCATAGTCAGCATGGCAACTGGCTGTGAAAGAATATGGAAACCGGTAAACCCGGTTACTCCGAAAAGCTTAGTGAGAGAATCAATGCCCTCAAGGAATGTGCCGGCGCCGATAATCTCACGGATAGTGGCCATAACTATCAGAGCAAACGTAAATCCGATACCCATACCGAGGCCGTCAAGGAATGAGGCGGGAATTGAGTTTTTACCGGCAAAAGCTTCAGCTCTTCCGAGGATTATACAGTTTACAACTATAAGAGGAAGATAAACTCCGAGCGCGTCATTGAGCGCCGGAACAAATGCTTTGACAAGCATCTGAACTATGGTAACAAATGATGCAATGACAACGATATAAGCCGGAATTCTGATTTTTGAAGGTATAACCTTTCTCAAAGCGGAGATAACTACATTTGAACACACGAGAACAAGCGTGGCGGCAATACCCATACCTATTGAATTGGTGACTGATACAGATACCGCCAAAGTCGGGCAGGTGCCCAGAACAAGTCTGAGAACGGGATTCTCTTTTATGATACCCTTGCTGAATTCTTTACCCAGTGATTTATTCTCAGCCATTTCCGCTCACCTCCCCGCTTATTGATGAATAGCATTTAAGCGCATTGTTTACAGCGTCAGTAATACCCGTTGAAGTCTTTGTGGCACCGGTCACGGCATCTATTTCTCCGCCCTTGGCCTTAAGCACGGCTGAGCCGCTGATGCCTGTAAACTGACCTAAAAACTTCTGATTTGTTTTCAGCTTCATACCGATACTCGGTGTCTCGTCTATTGACAGGAAGCTGATATTCTTAACGGAACCGTCGGAATCAAGACCGACCATCAGCTTGATATCGCCGTTATATCCGCCCTTGCCGATTGCGGTAACCGCATATCCGACCTCATTGCCTGCGGCATCTTTGGCAACGGAATATGAACAGCCGGAAGCACTGTCTTCAACTGCATCGGAAAATTCCTTCGCATCGGGAAGAACTTCCTGCATTGCCTCTTCAAGCTGCTGCTTTTCAATCTCGGCTATTTTCGGAGCCGTAACTCCGTTTGTAACACCGAGAAGAAATGCCGCACAAAGACAGATAAGGAACAGAGTCAAAGTCGGAACAAGATAATTCTTAATCGAGTTCATGCCTGCGCCTCCTTTGCCTTTTTTTCCTTTTTGGGTGTACCGAAAGGTTTGGGAGTAGTGATCCTCTCAATCAGAGGAGTAAGAATATTCATGAGAATAATCGAATATGAAACACCTTCGGGGAGCGAACCGAAAAGACGGATAACGCATGTAATAAGTCCGCATCCTATACCGAATATGATTTTGCCTTTTGTGCTTATCGGGCTGGTTGAATAATCCGTAGCCATGAATATCGCACCGAGGAAAAGTCCGCCGCTCAGAAGCTGATAGATCACAAACTCAGCGCCTTCGCCCTTGACTGCGGTATAAATACCCATCACAGCGGCAACAGTGCAGATAAATGAAAGCGGAATGGCGGGAGAAATAACTCTTCTGACAAGAAGATAGATGCCGCCGATTATCAGGGCAAAAATACATGTTTCGCCGAGACATCCGCCCCTGATACCCATAAACATATCTCCGACAGAGGGAAGTATGTCTTCAGATACAAGAGGAGTGGCTCCTGTAAGAGCATCGGCGCCGGCAAGGTTCATAAATCCGGTGTGAGGCTCGGTCCAGGAAGTCATTGCGCCCGAGAAAGACAGAAGCATGAATATTCTGCCGCCGATTGCGGGATTGACAAAATTCTGACCGATACCGCCGAAAAGCTGTTTGACTACAACTATAGCGAAAAGGTCGCCGATAATAACCATCCAGTAAGGGATTCCCGAAGGAAGATTAAACGCGAGAAGTATTCCGGTTATCACGGCGCTCAGGTCGCCGACAGTATTGCTCTTTTTGAGTATGAATTTACGGAATGACCACTCAAAGAAGACACAGCAGCAAACTGAAAGAGCCGTTATCACAAGAGCACGCAATCCGAAAATCACGCCCGAGGCGATAAGAGCCGGCACTAGAGCGATAATAACATCGAGCATTATGCCTCTCGTTGTCTTTGCCGAGCGAAAATGAGGTGAGGCGCTGACAAATAATTTTTCATTTTCCATTATTTTGCCGCCTCCTCTCTGAGAACAGCTTTGGCAAGCTTCATATATTGAACGAGCGGGATTCCCGCAGGGCAGGAATAAGCGCAGGAGCCGCATTCCATACATACATTGACGCCGATTCTCTTCATCGTTTCATAATCCTTTGCCTTGGTCGCTCTGACTATATTGGTCGGAGTAAGACTCAGCGGGCAGGCGGCCGCGCAGCTGCCGCAGCGGATACAGTCGGTCTGCTTTTTGAACTGAGCGTCGTTTTTGTCAAAAGCAAGGATTGCGTTATTCTGCTTCAGCACCGGCAGATCGGTATTGACAATGGCAAGACCCATCATAGGACCGCCGGTTATAATTTTACCGGGCTCGGTTTTAAAGCCGCCGCAGAAATCAATGATTTCGCCGATATTTGTGCCTATGGGTACTCTTACATTTTTAGGCTCCGCAATAGCTGAGCCGTCAACGGTAAGAGAACGGGAAACAAGAGGCTTGCCTGTTTTAAGATATCTTGAAACAAACGCCGCAGAAGCAACATTCATTACGACACATCCCACATCAGCCGGGAGTTTTCCCGGCGGTACCTTTCTGCCGGTAGCAGACTGTACCATCATTTTCTCGGCACCCTGAGGATATCTGGATTTAAGCACCATAAGCTTGACTTTATCGCCCACATCATACTCATTGTCGGCAATTCTTTTGAGAACGTTGAATGCCTCGGGCTTGTTGTCTTCAACCGCAATAACAACATTTTTGAAACCGAGCAAGTCCTTTATGGTGTAAACGGCAGAGAGAATATCCCAGGAGTTATCAATACACTCGCGGTAGTCAACCGTAATGAACGGCTCGCACTCTGCGGCATTGATAACAAGAGTATCAATATTCTTATCGGGAGAAAACCCGAGCTTCACGTGAGTCGGAAATCCCGCACCGCCGAGGCCGACAAGACCGCTCGCGCGGACCGCTTTGAGAAATTCATCGCGGTTTGTGACTTTCGGCGGTTCGATGCCTTCCCACAGTCTCATCTCACCGTCACTCTCGATGGTAACGGCTTTGGCGAGGATACCATTGGGCATCTTGATATCGCCGACCGCCTTGACCTTACCGGAAACTGTCGCGTGAATGGGCGCGCTGACAAATTTGTCGGTGTCTCCGATAACCTGGCCGACAGATACATCATCGCCCGGCTTCACTACCGGCTCACAGGGCGCGCCGATATGCATCTGCATTGGAATTACAACCTTTTCAGGTGTCGGAATCCTGACGACTTCAAGATCGGCGGTGTTTTTACGGTGGTCTACCGCAACACCGCCCCTGACTTTCTTGACAGCTGTCAGGACACCGGCGGGTATTTTACTCATATTTACTTTACCTCCCCGATATATGCTGATTTAATTTATAACAATACCAGAACGGCTGACGCCGCTATTTGACAAAATGCTTTTTCTCTGCGTTGAGAGCGGGTAAAACCGCTTTGAAAATAATACCGGTAAGAATTCCGGTAATCACTCCGAATACGGCAAGAAACGGAGCGTAATAAAAAGTTTTATCACTGCCTGTAATGAATACAGACATGATAAGCTGACCGGCATTATGACAAAGCGCGCTTATAACGGAAATACCGATTATTCCGAGTCGCTCTTTTGAAAACTTAATAAGCAAAATCATTGCCGTGCAGGAGAGCAGGCCTCCGGCAAGACTCATCGCGGCAGCGGTAAATCCTCTGGTAATAAACACAAAAAGGCTCTTGATAACCGTAATGGTATAGGCCTGAGCGGCTCCGACACAATCCGCAGCAAACATTGTCACAATATTTGAAAGACCGGGCTTTGCCCCCGGCGGCAAAAAAGGCAGCGGCGGGATAAGGCTCTCAATAAAGCTGAGCGCAATTGCCTGAGCGCACAGGATTGCAGCAAGAGCAAGGCGGTATATTTTATTTCTGTTATTCATATCAGTATGTAATCGCGTCCGCACTGCTTCCGGTTATTGACACAACCGTTCTGGCAGGCAGGCAGACAGCCGTATCTCCCCTGCGGCGGAGCTTTCCGCCGGCGACACATATCTTATCGGGGCACTCTGCAGACTCAAAATAAATCTCTCCGTTTTCGGCAACAATAACAACTTTCGGATTGGTATCGGGAATAATCTCAACTCTGCCGGTAACATCATCAAGATTAACGGTTTCAATTACCTTGCCGTCAACCGAGATTTCCGCAATGTGCTTACCGTCCGACGATTTCTGAAAAATCAGAAAAGCGGCCGCAATCAATATGACGGAGAAGATAATGACAATGTCGGTTTTTTTAATAAGTTTATTCATTCTTCAGAATATATCCGTCTTTGGTGATTTCAGTCTTTCCTTCAAGGCCTTCGGTTATATAGACATTTTTATCGCTGTCAATGAATAAAGCGTCACAGCCGTAAGTACGGGCGAGCTCCATTCCTTTATCAAGACCGCAGGCAAAGCAGGCGGTCGAGAGAGCATCGGAAAGAATACCGCTATCAGAAACAACGGTAACGCTTACAAGGCCGTTATCAACCGGATACCCTGTTTCAGGATCAAGAATATGATGATAACGCCTGCCGTCCTGTTCAAAAAATCTTTCATAACTCCCGGAGGTGGAAACACAGCAGGACGGCAGAGTAAGCACGGCCATAGTCCCGCTTTCAAACGGATCATTTACCGCAACCCTGAACTCTTTTTTGCCGTATGTCAGGACACTGCCGCCGAGAGAAACAACGGCTCTTGAAATACGTGATTTTTTCAGGATGGTGTCTCTTATGACATCAAGACCGATTCCTTTGCCGGCGGAGCCGAAATCAATTACAGCTCCCTCGGGAATAGTCAATTCTCCGTCTTTGATTTTGATTTTATCCGCTCCGGTCAGGGAAAGGGCTTCATTCAGCTCACCGGTATCGGGAACTTTGCCTTCTTTGCCGAATCCCCACAAATCGCTGACAGTGCCGAGCGTGAAATCAAATCTGCCGCCGCTTTTTGAATAAACATCAAGCAATGTATCAAGATACCCGCGAAGGTCATCGCCGAGAGGGCCGCCGTGATTTCTGTTAAGAGCCGATAAGGCGCTGCTCTCACTCTGACGCGAAAGAATATTTACATCAAGATCATAAACCAGACTCTCGATTTCGTCCGCAATCCCGGCGCTCCCGAAGCCGCTGATTTTCAGCGAATTATAAGTATCCATTGCAAAAAAATTATATTCAAAATTACCGAAAAAATGCGAGTAAATCAAAAATCCGATAACTGCAGTCAACGAAACAGCGAGGATAATGCCGACCGATTTTCTTTTCATTCTTTCACCGCGATTCAAAGGCATAAAATTACAAGATATATAATACTACAATATTTAAAAATATTCAACTTTAAAATAAAAATATATTGATTTTTTAATTGAATAATTTATAATAAAACCGAGGTGAAAAAGATGAACTATAATGTCTATATGCCCGTTCGCTGTATTTACGGTGAAAACGCCGTTATTAACAGCTCAGCCCTTTTAGCTTCACTGGGCAGTAAATGTCTCATAGTAACCGGAAAACACGGAGCGAAAAAATCAGGCGCTCTGGACGATGCGGTCAAAGCACTTCAGGATGAGGGAATAAGCTTCGAAATATATGACGGTATAACCGAAAATCCGCTTATTTCAAGCTGTCACGAAGCCGGAAAAAAAGCCCGTGATTTCAATGCAGATTTTATTTTAGGTATCGGAGGAGGCTCCGCTCAGGATGCGTCAAAGGCAATAGCTTTTTTTGCGACAAATCCGGATTTTGCTCCCGAAGATATTTACGGCAAAGACAACGGATGCATCCCGCCTATTCCCGTTGCGCTCATCGGCACAACAGCGGGCACCGGAAGTGAAGTAACGGCCGTTTCGGTTCTCACCAATGATAAAACCGGATTCAAAAAGAGCGTAAAAGGGCCCGACTGCTATGCGAAGATTTCATTCTGCGATCCGAAATATACTTACTCACTCCCCTATGATTACACGGTTTCCACTGCTCTTGACGCATTTCATCATGCCATAGAAGGATTTTTCACCGATAAATGCGAGGGCGTTGAAAGAATTTACGCCGAAAAAGCGATTCCCATGCTGTATTCATGTCTTAAGGAGCTGTCACTTACAGACACAGTAGATTTAAGTCTCAGAGAACCGCTTTATTACGGCTCAATATACGCAGGGCTTGTCATCAACACCTGCGGCACGGCATTTCCGCATCCTATGGGGTATGTGCTGACCGAAAACTACTCGGTGCCTCACGGAACGGCCTGCGCGGCGTTCTTTACCGATTTCATTGACAGATGCAAAATCTACTCTCCCGAAAAATCCGAGGCTTTCTTTAAAATGACCGAAGATGAAAACGAGGTTAAAAAAGTAATAACTTCACTCGTTAAGCTTGACGGCATTAAAATTGACCCGGATCTCGCTCATAAATACTCGGCAAGATGGGAAAACGTAATTCCCGGAAACTTTACTGCGTCTCCGGGAGGGCTGACAAGAGAAGAAGCCGAAAAAATACTTTTGAAATTCAATTAAAAAGAACCGGTGAGGAGCCATCTCTTCACCGGTAATTTATTATTCCGAGTCAACTGCTTTCTGAGCCGCAAGGCCTTTTTTGTAATTCTCAATAAACCGGGCAAATCCCTTTTTATCGTCTTCATCGGGCTTTACCTCAAATGACTCAAAGGAGCTGAATACTCTGCTCTCGAGATAATCCTCAAGAGATTCCCCCTCTGATTTATTGAGCATATATCCCGCGAGAATAGCCTGACCCCACGGGCCGCCCTCACCGGCGGTTTTCATAACCGAAATAGGAGCATCAAGAGCTGCGGACATTATTTTCTGACCCGCGAGAGGTGCTTTGAAATACCCGCCGTGGCCGAGAAGTCTGTCGATTTTTACATTTTCCCTGTCAAGAAGCTCTTTGCCGATGCTGAGAGTTGCCGCGGCGGAGCAGATCTGTGTCCGCGCAAAGTTTTCCAGAGAAAAGACAGAGTCACGGCTTCTGAAAAACATCGGTTTTCCGATATTGACACCGGTGATAACCTCACCCGAAATATAATTGTAACCTACAAGACCGCCACAGTCTTTATCTCCTTTAAGCGAAAGCTCAAACATCTTATCGAGCACTTTATATACCGAAACATCCGCGCCCATCTCTCTGCACATCCGGGTGAAAATCTCAGCCCAGGCATCTATTTCACCGGTGCAGTTGTTGCAGTGAACCATTGCAACGGGTCTGCCCGAAGGTGTGGTAACCATGTCTATTTCTGTATAAAGTGAAGACAAAGCTTTCTCAAGCACAACCATGAGAAAAACAGATGTACCCGCGCTGATATTACCGGTCCTTTCGGCTACGGAGCCGGTAGCAACCATACCCGTGCCGGCGTCTCCCTCGGGAGGGCAGAGAGGTATTCCCGGCTTGAATTCACCGGTCGGGTCAAGGAGAAGCGCGCCTTCTCCGGTAAGATTTCCGGCAGGTTCGCCGGCAGTCAGTACTTTGGGCAGGATATCTCTGATATTCCAGGGATAATCACCTGTTAGCGCGTCGAATTTATCGAGCATGGTTTCATCATAATCATTGATATTGCTGTCAATCGGGAACATACCGCTCGCTTCGCCTATTCCGACGACCCTGCTGCCTGTGAGCAGATAATGAATATATGAAGCGAGGGTATTCATTGACGCTATATCTTTGACATGCTCCTCGCCGTTAAGCATCGCCTGATAAAGATGCGCAATGCTCCAGCGCTGAGGAATATTGAAATCAAAGAGCTCCGTGAGCTTTGCGGCGGCTTCGCCGGTAATTGTATTGCGCCATGTACGGAAATCGGCAAGCTGATTGCCCTGAGAATCAAAGACAAGATATCCGTGCATCATGCCGCTGATACCCATAGCTCCAGTGCCTGTGAGAGCAACGCCGTATTTTGACAATACATCCGCTTTAAGAGCGGCGAAAGCGCTCTGCATACCTTTTTTAACGTCTTCAAGAGAATAGGTCCATACTCCGTTTATAAAAGAATTCTCCCAGTCATACGATCCGGAAGC
Organism: Oscillospiraceae bacterium; assembly: GCA_902796295.1. Classification (GTDB taxonomy): domain Bacteria; phylum Bacillota; class Clostridia; order Oscillospirales; family Acutalibacteraceae; genus CAG-177. The sequence goes on along the minus strand of CADBOL010000005.1, from coordinate 4,003 downwards.
GAGAGGATTGGCCGAGCCGTCAATCAATACGGCTTTGATCCTTGTTGAGCCGAATTCAATACCGATACTCGTTTTGTTTTCTCTGACAGCAGAAACAGCGTCAATCATAATAAAACCTCCGCTAAACTTTTTACCAATTATATATCATACGCACTCATTTAGTCAACTGAATAATTAAGCTGGGACGGGTGTAAAAAAATGCGCTCTTTTTTTGTGCAAAAATCACCTTAAAACAGCGCCCCTTTACTATTGACACATTTATAAAAAAATTTTAAAATTAAATTTCAGAGGTGATTTTCTTAATGAAAAAGATTATATCCGTATTAATGTGTGTTATTCTGACAGCGTGTATTTTCTTTCCGCTGACAGCTCACGGCTATTCCCAATCCTGCCCGTTCATTTACATTCACGGGTTTATGGGAAAAGATCTTTATTCCGATAAAAACGATAAGGACAGCGAGCCGGTATGGCCGCCGTCAACAGATAAGATCCTCGACCTCGTCAAGGCACATATCGGCGATCTGCTTTTATTCCTCGTCACCAAAGATTACGACAGACTCGGCGACGCTATTCTTGATCCCGTAAACGATCTGCTCAGCAGCGCAAATCTGTCAAAAGACGGCGAAGTAACGGACAGCAGCGGCGCATATATGGTTTATCCTCCTGCTGACAGCATAAAAGCCGACAGCTGCCTTGATTTCAATTATGACTGGAGAGTTGACCCGATACAGTCTGCGCAGGAGCTCAATGACTTCATAAACTATGTTACGGAAAACTCCGGCTGTGACAAGGTCGCAATCGAGTGCCACAGCTTCGGCGGAATAATCGTAAACACATATACAAAGCTTTACGGCTCAGATAAACTCAGAAGCATCTGCTACAATACAACAGCGATATACGGTGAAACATACACGGGCGAAATGATGAGCGGCGAAATCGTATTTGAAGGCGAAGCCATCGTTGAGTTTTTCAAAAAAATGCTCGGCGGCAATGAATATGAGAAACTGCTTACAGGCCTTATTGATATACTCGCCGGCGCCGGAATTGACAATGACCTCGCAGTGCTTGCAAATAACATAGTCGAGCATCTGGGCGAGAGAGCAATAAGAGATATCCTCATGCCTATGTTCGGCGGGTGGCTGAGCATCTGGGCGATGGTTCCCGATAAATATGTTGACTCCGCAAAAGATTTTGTATTCGGCAAAGTTTATAAAGACGACGGAATTGACAGAAGCAAGCTCATTGAAAAGATAGACAGATACAATACCGAGATAAGACCTTACAAAACAGAAACGCTTGAGAAACAGAACAAAGAAATCAGCATCTATGTTTTTTCAAGATACGGCTTCCCGTCAGTGCCTCTGACTCCCTCCTGGAAAAAAATGAGCGACGCGGTGGTTGACACCGAAAGCTCGTCATTCGGAGCCACCTGCGCAGAATTCGGGAGCACGGTTTACGAAAAACTTGACGCATCGGCTGATAATTCTTATTTAAACCCGGATAATACAATTTATGCCGGAACCTGCATGTTCAAAGATCAGACATGGTTTTTCAGAAACATGCCTCACGCGGACATGTGCGGAGATATGGATGAAATAGTCAAAGCTCTCCTCTACAGCGACGGTCAGGCAACAGTAAAGACCTTTAAAGAGTATCCTCAGTATATGGTTTATGACAAGAGCGATAAATCAATATCAATTGATAACGGCACTCCCGAAATCAAAGAATCTTTTTTTGATAAGATCTTTGCTTTCAATATCAAAATACTTGAGTTTTTCAGAAATATATATGACAAAATATTTTCCGTTTTCAAATAAGGAGGAATAATCGTGGGTAAAAAAATAATTGTTGCCGGACTCGGACACGGCGGTATCGCCGCGGCGGCGCAGCTTTCGGCCGCAGGTTATGACGTAACCGTATACGAGCAGAAATCCGAGGGCACACTCGGCTATGACTGGACCGATATTTTCGCTCCGGGAGCTCTTGAAACGGCAGGCATCCCCATGCCGCCCGTCACCAAATTCGAGTATAAAGAAAACATGACATTCTTTAATCCGTCCGAAACGGTCGGGCTTACTCAGCACGTACCCGAGGATGAGCTCGAAATCAAAATGGAGCGCAGGGATATTTACGAGCATCTCATAAACCACGCCCTCGGTTGCGGAGTCAAAATACAGTATGACACCGTGATAGACTCCCCTATTCTTTTCGGAAACAGAGTTGTCGGTATAAAGACAGACAAAGGCGATTATTACGGCGACCTTATCATTGACGCATGCGGAATGCTCTCGCCGGTCAGGATGAATCTTCCAGATTCGCTCGGCATTGAAAAAGAGCTTGCGCCTTTTGAATATATCAGAATTTTCAGAGCATTTTATAATAAAGCAAGCGATGAAGAAGTAAGCGCCAAATTCAAGGTAATGCTGCTAAAAGACAATATACTCGGAATGAGCTGGGTTGCATCGGAAGACGAATATACCGATGTCCTGATAGGAAGATTTGAAGACTTTGATATGAATGAAGTCAACAGATTCACCGAAGTTCTCAGAAAAACAAGCCCGAGACTCGGCACCGAAATCGTTCGCGGCGGGCAGTTTGTAAAAATCCCGGTCAGACAGCCGCTCTCACTTATGGTCGCGGACGGATATGCCGCAATCGGCGACAGCGCGTTTATGACAGTTCCCCTTATCGGCTCGGGTATAGCAAATTCCCTCAGGGCATCTAAAATCCTTGCGGACACCGTTATCGCAGATAAAAACGATTCATTCTCGGCAGAGAGTCTGTGGCCGTATCAGTATAATTTCTTCAAATCACTGGGTACTGACCTCGCCGTGCTCGCGGCGGCAAAACTGCTTATGGCAAAGCTTAACGCCGGCGATGTTGACTTTTTGTTTGAAAGCGGCACCGTAACTGATGACGATATCACATTCGGCGCAAACTTCACCGGTCTTTCAAGCATGACAATCAAAGTTCAGGATCTGCTCAACAAGGCAAAACAGGTCTGCAAAAATCCAGAGTTCCTCAAAAAGCTTCCCTCTACCGGAGTGAGAATCAGCGCCGTCACCGCAACCTGCGCGACAATACCGAGAAAATATAACTCCGATAAAGTCAGAACCTGGAAAAAGGTATACGAAAAAACATTTAAAACGAATTTATAATGATTACTGATAAAAAACTCAATTTCAGAGATATAGGCTGCGTTAAAACACTTGACGGTAAGACGGTTAAATCCGGTCTGATACTCAGAAGCGCAAAGCTGAGCAGGCTCAATGAACATGACAGAGCAATCCTTGAGGATTATTATAAAGTCTCCAAAGTCATTGATTTCAGAGCCGCGGCCGAAAAAATCAAAAAGCCGGATATAATTCCGGACGGAGCGAGATACATTCCCATCCCCTTTTTCAATGAGGCAAATATGGCTGTGACCGGAGGAATGGGCTCTGATGTATTTGCCGCGATAAAGAAGGCGGAAAGCAAAGAGGAACTTTACAATTACATTCCGGATCTGAAAACGGTATATCCTATAGTGGTTACCGATGACTTTGCTCTCTCTCAGCTCTCAAAAGCTATAAAGCTTATTATCAATAACAGAAAAGGCGCTGTGCTTTTTCACTGCACAGCGGGCAAAGACAGGACCGGAATTGTATCTGCGATTATTCTGAAACTCCTCAATGTCGGCACTGACGAAATACTCAGAGATTATCTGCTCACAAACGAGGTCTCTGCAAAAAACGCAGAAAAATACTCAAAGCTCGCAAGAGTATTTATGAGAAACAGTAAGATAGCCGACAAAACATATGAGGTTTTTCTTGCAAAAGAGGAATATATAAAATCCGCATATGATGCGATGGCCGAAAAATTCGGAAGCTTTGATAATTTTGTCGAAAACGGACTCGGGATTACCCGTGAGGAAATCGAATCATTCAGAGAATATATACTTGAATAAAAAATCCGGGCGGCTCATTCTGAGTCTGCCCGGATTTTTTCAATCTCCGTTACCGTT
>CADBOL010000004.1 GCA_902796295.1 Oscillospiraceae bacterium | reverse complement strand
ATGGTCATACCCGACCATACGCAGTCACACTCGTTTGAATCAAGCTGAACGAGCTTTTCATCCCAGTTTACGGCGAAGGTCTTGAAGGTCCAGCCGAGACGGTCGCATACAGCTTTGCATACATCAACATCAAAGCCGGTGAATTCGCCGTCGTCTCCCATATAGCTGAAGGGCGGATACTCGGGGTCTATGCCCATTGTGAAGACTCTTGCCGCGGTTTCTTCCTCTGCTTTTGTTTCTTTTGCTCCGCAGCCCGCAAGGCTGAAAGTGAGAGAAGCGATGATCAGCGCAATAACAAGCGCAAGTATTTTTTTGCTCATACTTAAACCTCCTGTGACATTGAAACCCGGACGGATTTCTTTTTTATATTTTGTAATATAAAATTATCACATCATTATAATAAAGTCAACAGTTTTCGAAAGAATACTCTTTATTTTCCCGCGCGGGTGTGTTATAACAGAGACGGAAAAAATTAAATTTTACGGAGGATTTCATTATGAAGGAAATCGGAATCAGAGATATAAAAATCAGCGCGCCTGAGCTTTTTGACGGCTGCTGGGCTCTTGTGACGGCGGGTGACGAAAAAGCTTTCAACTCCATGACGGTAAGCTGGGGAGCCCTCGGTGAGATATGGGGTAAGGACGCGACGTTTGTTTTTATCCGTCACAACAGATATACATATGAATTCATTGAGAAAAACCCTCTTTTTACACTTTCGTTTTATGATGAGAAATACAAACCCGCTCTCGGTAAAATATTCGGCGCCGCGAGCGGAAGAGACATTGACAAAGCAAAAGAATCGGGCTTCACTCCCCTGCCCGTTGACGGAGCCGTGACATATAAGCAGGCGAAATACACGGCGGTCTGCAGAGTTATGGCATCGCAGGATATTGAAGAATCCTCATTTATCGACGGCGGCCTCGGCCAATGGTATGACGGCAGCCCCATACATAAAATGTATATTTCGGAAATCATAAAGGTATATGAAAATGAAGCAGGATGAAAGCTATCTCATCCCTTTTCTGAGCGAAAAAGCGGAGCAGTGCCTCTCAGATCAGATGATAACGAATTCCGCCTTCCTTGACCTGCACGAAAAATCACAGGCCGCGGGGCTGCGGCTGCCTCACGGGGTGCGCAGAATTTTTTACGGCGGATTCGAAGGGGCGGAGAGAACGGTGGCCGTCTTTCTGCCGGATTATATCGAGGCGGAGGATTTTGATTCTCTCTCGGAGTTTTTCAGACTCTCGCCCGGAGACTGCCCGGTTGCAGTGCTTGAGGTTGAGAAAGATAAATTTTCCCCTCCCCTCTCCCACCGCGATTATCTCGGCTCGCTCATGGGACTCGGCATAAAACGCGAAATGACCGGCGACATCATAGTCAATGAAAACGGCTGTTATATTTTTGTCATGAAATCCATGGCGTCATATTTAGCCGATAATCTTGTCTCCGCCGGGCGCGGAACGCTCTCGGTCAGGATTATCGCGCCTCACGAGATAAAGGATATGCCGTCAAATGAGGGAGAGCGTGAATCTTTCACAGTTTCTTCGCCGCGGCTTGACAGCATAGTAAAAAACGGATTTCACATCTCAAGGGACGCCGCCTGCGAGGCAATAAGCAAGGGACTGGTTTTTCTGAATGACATTGAGTGCCTGAAACCCGATAAGCGTATAGCCGAGGGAGATAAAATAACACTGCGCCGGAAGGGCAGGATGATTGTAACCTCTCTGCCCGGCAAGAGCAAAAAAGGCAGAGATATAGTGAATGTTGAATTTTTCGGCAAAAAGTGATTCTTAATGAAATCTTAATGCCTTGTATACTTTTATCTTAATCGCAAATCAATTATTATACATCCCGGAAGATAAAAACAGGTCAGACGGCCGTGTTTTTTTCCGGGATGATTTTTGTTGCAAATTATTCTTTTATGTGTATACGGCAGAGAAAACAGGAGGAAAAACATATGAGAAAAAAGGTTTCGGGATTACTAATGAAATTTATAATTATGTGTGTAACAGCTACAGGTTTTGCGGCTTTGATTTTACCGCAAATCAAAGCATCAGCGGCCTGTCAATATCTGGAGTTTGAAGTTGTAAATGATGAAGCGGTTGTAAGTCACTGCAGTAAAGATGCTAAGGGAGAAGTTGTTATTCCGGATGAGTATAACGGATTTCCCGTTACGGGAATCAAAGGATGGGCATTTGAAAAATGCGGGGAAATTACGCATATAATAATTCCCGAAAGTGTTTCAATGATAGAATTTCAGGCTTTTAACGGATGTTCCGGGATTTCCGAAATTGAGCTTCCGGACGGAATTGAAAGCATAGCCTACAGTCTTTTTTGCGGATGCGAGGGGCTTAAGAAAGTTATT
>CADBOL010000003.1 GCA_902796295.1 Oscillospiraceae bacterium | reverse complement strand
CGATATCCTTGATTTTGTAGTTGAACGGATGGGGCAGAAACGAATATCCCACTCCTCCGCCTACGATAATAACCGCAAGCAATACGCAAAGGATGATAATCAAAACTTTATTGTTTTTCAATATCCGATGCCTCCTTGTAATGTTTTCATTTTTCGGTTCAAACTATATAATAACAAATTTTTGTAAAAAAGTAAATATTTTTAAGAAAAATTCACCAAACTCTTTTATTTTAATTGACTTTTTTTGATAAAAATATATAATATAATGTGATTAATTGTTTCCGGGGTCTGTTATGATAGTAATCAAAGGCGGAGAAATATACGAAAATACGGAGAATGACGGTTTTGAACCGGTTCTCAGATTTTTTGCCTGCTCCGACATTCATATCAAGAAGTATAATGATATCAGATGCCGCAGACTTATCCGGATGATGAGAACAGCTCATAATATCTCCGCGGATTACGGCGGAGTCGACGCTTTCCTTTTCGCGGGTGATATCACCGACAGGGGCAGGCGCTCACAATACAGAGCTTTTTCCCATATTGTTAAGAGAGAGAGCAGGGGAGCTCGGATTCTTGCCGTTACGGCAAAAAACCACGATAACTGGAGCGGAGGAAAAAAAGGCAACGGATATTACAGCTCGCTCCTCGGTTCGGAAAACGACTTTCACACCGTGATTCACGGGGTTCATTTTATAGGTATATCGACATGTGATGAGCCCGGGGTTTATTACAGCGAATCTCAGCGGGATTGGCTCGATGAGCAGCTCAGCAAGGCGTCGGAAGAATCACCCGGCAAGCCTGTTTTTGTGATGCATCACGAGCATGTTAAAAATACCGTTTACGGCAGCAGTGATTTTGACGGCTGGGGCAATGATTATTTCAGGGATATTCTGAATAAATATCCTTCGGTTATACATTTTTCGGGTCACTCGCATTATCCGCTCAATGACCCACGTTCATTATGGCAGGGAGAATTCACCGCCGTCGGTACAGGTACTCTTAATTATGCCGAGTTCACCGTTGACGCCGAAAGAAAGCTTCACCCCGGCGGATGCGGTAATATCAGCCAGTGCTGGATGGCCGATGTTGACGGAAACGGCCGTGTGCTTCTCAGAGGGCTTGACTGTATGTACCGCACTGTTCTGTGCGAGTATCTGCTCGAGCTGCCGTTTGATTGCTCAGATGGATTCTTTGAGAGATTCGGCGGATTTTATCCCGCCCCGCGTCTGAACGGTAAAGGTCAGACGGCGATATTTGAGACAGAGGATAAAATTGCCGTCACTTTTCCCGCTTCAGCAACTCTTTACAACAACCCCTGTTTTATTTACAGAGTATTTCTCTTTGACGATAATGAAAACATTATTGACAGCACTTATGTAATCAATGAATACTGGCGTAAAAGCCGCAGACAGCATTATACAGCATATCTTAAAAAGCCGGGCTGCAGTTACCGCGCGGCAGTCTGTGCCGAAAATTCTTTCGGAAAGAGAAGTGAATTCCTGTGGGTTTAAAAGAAAAGATATCCGGGTTCAAGGATAAAATCGTGAATAATCCCTCTTTTACGGTCAAGGAACAGTTCGGCTACGCCGGAGGTATGTTCGGAAACTGTATGGGGCAGGATTGCGTCTATACCTATTCGGATAAATTCAACCGCGATTTTCAGAATATAGACCCGAAGCATCTTATCTGGATGGGTAATTTCACCAACGCGTTCAGCTTCCTTATGTCACCCATTGCCGGAGGACTGCTTGACAGACCCGTGCGCAAGGATAAGATGAGCAACACCAAAAGGATTCTGCTCTTTGCTCCGGTTCCCTTTGCAATTACATCTTTGCTTCTGTTTGTGGTGCCGTCCGGAAATCCGGTAACCAATCTTATCTGGTCATTCATCCTCACGGTGCTTTTTGAGGGTGTTGACACGTTTTATGATATGGCTATGAGTACCATAGCTCTGAGAATGACCGACAACCCCAATGACAGAAAAAATTTCTTCACCGTTTCGTCTCTCGCATCGGCTCTCGGCTCCATGCTTCCGGGCTGGATTCTTCCGATAGTCATAGGCGGAGTACAGAGCGCAAACGGGCAGAAATGGGCATATTTCTTTGTGGCTCTCATATTCTGTTTCATGGGTGTTTCGAGTATGTTTGCCCCGTATTTCACTCTTGAAGAAAAAGTCGGTACGGTCAAAGTCAATCAGACCGAAAAGATTGTCTGGGATAAAAAGACTGTCTCTGCTATATTCAGTAACCGCCCGTTTATCATTTCAATGATTGCGACTGTGTTTGAGACGGTGCGCCAGGTTACCTACAATATGCTCCCGTATCTTTATCAGAATACCTTTGACGATTACGGAATGAAGGCGATTATAGACGCCATCAGCGGCGGCCTCTCATACGTCGGTCTGTTTTCGGTTCCCTTTGTGGGTAAAAAGGTTTCTGCGCGCAATATGCTTATCGGAAGTTATACATACTCAGGTTTCTTCTATACTCTTATGAGCCTGTTCGCGGTTAAATTTGACATCAACAGGATCAGAAAACTGCGTTATCTCATCGGCGTTATCATAGGTTTTTCGGGTATGCCGAATTCCGGTATGAGCGCCGCGCGCAAAATACTTGTGGCGGATTCCACCGATTATATGGAGTGGCTGACCGAAAAGAAATACGGTCACCCTGTCAGAAGCGACGGCCTTCTTATGGCTGTTCAGAGCATTACAGGCAGACTCAACACACTGCTCAGGACCAATATTTACAATATTTCACT
>CADBOL010000002.1 GCA_902796295.1 Oscillospiraceae bacterium | reverse complement strand
ATCACCAGGATAAAATCCCGGGTCCTCTCATTTCGAGGATCCGGGATTTTTCATATAATTATCTTTATCAAGGTGTTAATAACTGCCTGATTATACTTACATACTCTTGTATTTTTCAAGCACCTTCATAGCTCCGGGTGCGTCCGTATCAAAATCAATCAGGTCCGCCTCAATTGATATATGCTCAACACCGGCTTTAATCATGGGAAGGAAGAAGTCATCCTGATTGAAGCCGTCGTTTTCTTTCGGGTATATCCTCTTCTTGCCGAGCTCTGCAGGGGGATAGGGGTTTGAGGTGTGGCCGTGCTTAAGATATTCCGCGTAACCTTCAAGAGCATCAAACGGATCATTTTCACATACCATATGCTTTACATCTGCGAGCACGCGGATATATCTGCTGTCAACTTTTTTCGCTATTTCAATTGCCTGAGGCACTGTGCTGATTACATTGCATTCTTCCGTGCGAAGCGGCTCTATAACAACGGTCATATTGTATTTTTCACAGTACGGCACCACATCGTTCTTAAGGAATTCAGCTATCTGCTCTCTTGTTTCCTCAACAGTAAGGCCGTCTTCGGGTATCATTTTTCTCGCGCCGGATGAACCGAATACCAGATACTCGATACCGAGATAATGCGTTTTTCTGAACATTCTTTCAAGATATTCATTTATCGCCTGACGGTTCTTTCCCTTTCCGACAACTCTCATCCCGATGAAACAGCACGCGGCAAAAATCGGGATTCCGCAGTTACGGTATTTCTCGAGCTCTTCATCGCTCATGGCTGCTATTTCCTGACAGTGGGATTCAACATAATCATAGCCGAATTCCTTTGCCTTGAGCATATCGTTATATCTCGTGCCGACGCATACGCCTATTTTCATTTTATTTCTCCTTCCTTGCCTGTGAAAGAATCTCTTTCGCCGACTCTATCTGAAGCCCGGTAACACCCGTGCCTGCCGTGATACGGGCTATTTCCTCCGCTCTGCCTTCGTCATCGAGAGGGATAACTTTTGTGTAGGTGCCGCCGTTTTCAACTTCTTTGATTATCTTAAGATGATAATCCGCCTGTGCGGCAATTCTCGCGAGATGCGTCACGCAGATAACCTGACGGCCGCGTGAAACCGAATGAAGCTTGAGAGCAATTTTTTCCGCAGCCGAGCCGCTGACACCCGAGTCTATTTCGTCAAAAATCAGCGTCGGGATATCATCACGGTCTGTCAGCGCGTCCTTTATGGCGAGCATGATTCTCGAGAGCTCGCCGCCGGATGCGATTTTTGAAAGGGGTTTGGGCGGCTGCCCCGGGTTTGTGCTGATTAAAAATTCCATTGTTTCGGCTCCCCTTACAGACAGGGGAGTTTCTTTGATATCCACTTTGAAAACCGCATGGGGCATATCCAGAAATACAAGCCTTTCCGTGACTTCCTTCTCGAATGCTAGCGCGGCGGTTTTTCTTGATTCAGTCAGCTTTTCGGCAAAGCTCTTGACCTCATCCGAATATCTGTAAAGCTCCTCTTCAAGTTTTTTTATCCTGTCATCCGAGCCGGATATGAGATCTCTCTCTCTTTTGCATTTTTCACAGAATTCAAGTATTTCTTTTTCGTCTTTGCCGTATTTCATCGAAAGACGGTAAATCATATCAAGGCGGTCATTGATTTCCGTAAGACGCTCCGGAGAGAAGCTGAAGCTGTCAAGCAGGGCCGATACGGCGGATGTGAATTCATCGATTTCAAATGCCGTGTTTCTTATATTCTCCGCGGTCTTTTTTGCCTGAGTATAGTATTCCGCGGCGGCTTCCAGATCTTCGGCGCATTTGACGATCCCTTCGCGCAGACCTCCGTCACAGCTCAGGGCATTGTAAGCCCTGCCGAGCAGTTTCTGAACCTTGACGCTGTTTTCTATCAGATTCTTTTCGCTGCTGAGCGCATCTGATTCGCCGACGCTCAGCGCCGCGTCTTCTATTTCTTTAATGACAAAGTCGAGATATTCCAGCCGTGATGCGGCCTCATCCCGCCTGTCATAGAGATCGTCAAGCTCGTGCTTGATCCTGAGAAGGTTTGTAAAAGACTCGCGGTAGGCAGACAGAATCGCTTCATTTCCGGCCATAAGATCTATGAAATGATAGTGCTTTTCGGGTGAAAGCAGCGCCTGGCTGTCATGCTGGCCGTGAATATTGATAAGGGCCGGGCCGATTTCCTTAAGCTGTGTCACGGTTACGGGATAGCCGTTTATACGGCAGGAATTCTTCCCGGAAAGGGAAATGGTCCTTGATACGGTCAGACCGCCGTCTTCGCTCTTTTCAATGTCATATTTATCGAGAAGATTTTCGACCTCCGGGGGTATACCGGTGAATTCCGCAAATACCTTTGCGCTTTCGTTTCCTTCTCTGATAAGCTCCCTCGAGGTTCTCTCGCCGAGTATGGCGTTGATTGAGTCGATGACGATAGATTTGCCCGCTCCCGTTTCGCCGGTGAGTACATTCAGCCCGCTTCTGAATTCTATCGCGGCCTTTTCTATGACGGCTATATTATCTATCTTTAAGCCATTAAGCATAATGAATCACCATTATTCAACAATTATCTCATTAATCGCCGCCTTGATTTTATCGGCAATGTCGATGGTTCTGCAGAGCACAAAGATTGTGTCATCGCCCGCGAGAGTTCCCACCACACCCTCAAATTCCATTACGTCGAGAGCGGCGCAGGCGGCGTTTGCCATACCGTTGTAGCATTTTATAACAAGCATATTGCCTGCGGAATCCGAAGATATGACACTGTGAGCGAATACGCTGTTGAATTTGCCGCTGATTTCGGATTTATCGCTCTTGTCAACCGCATAGCATGATCTGCCGTACTGATCCGGTTTTTTCACAAGGCGCAGATCCTTGATATCGCGCGAGACAGTTGCCTGAGTGGTCTCAAAGCCTTCTTCATTGAGCTTTTCGAGAAGCTCGGTCTGTGTGAAGATGCTGTTGGTCTCGATGATTCTGAGTATCACTTCATGTCTTTTCTTTTTCATAATTATTTCTCACATTCTGTCTTTCATTTTTCTGTAAAGGATGTCAATGAAATTATCGTTTTTGATTCTTATGAAATCGGCGGTGAATTCCGCCCTTGAGATTTCGATTTTATTATTGCCGTCAAATGATTTCGGCTCATTTCCGTCATTTGAATAAAACAGAGTTTCTCCCTCCGCGGATTTTATCGATATCCTGTCATCCGGCTTGAAAATGATGGAGCGGTTAAACAGCGTATGCGGGCAGACGGGAGT
>CADBOL010000001.1 GCA_902796295.1 Oscillospiraceae bacterium | reverse complement strand
TTTGAGACCCCTATGAAATTGCACTGCTCTCAAACCCAAGTACACAGGCGCAGACCTTTATTCGGTTTGAGACCCCTATGAAATTGCACTGCTCTCAAACCTATAATCGGAGCTAATGCTATTCCTACTAGTTTGAGACCCCTATGAAATTGCACTGCTCTCAAACAACTCAATAATAGACACAATCCTTGCCTACGTTTGAGACCCCTATGAAATTGCACTGCTCTCAAACAAGGCGCAGAAGCAATTGAACTTTGGGCAGGTTTGAGACCCCTATGAAATTGCACTGCTCTCAAACGCGAGCATATCGTATATATCAGCCAGAAGGTTTGAGACCCCTATGAAATTGCACTGCTCTCAAACCTCAAATCATAACTCAAGAATAAACGGCTTGCGACCGTCTGAGAGGTGCTCAGGGGTAAACAGCGCTTTTATATCATCCAATCAGACACAGACCGGAATCAATAATCAGTCTTTTTTCTTCTTCAAGCTTCGCATGTTCAAAGCTTTCTCCAACTCATAACAGTTCAAGGAGATTGGTGGATTTGTTTTCCCATAATCCCGAAGCGGAAGAATCTATAATTCTGATATCCTTATAAGATTTAGACCAGTTTGACACAGATGAACTGAAACTCACTGTCGCAGCCGCTTTTCCTGCACCGCCGATTGCTGTCAGATCAATTCCTCCTGCAATTCTGCCGAAAATCTGATGAATATTAATCAAAGCTTTCGCCTGATTCTTCACATCCAGACCGGCAAATAATTCTCTGCCTTTTTTAAGCGTATCAGCCGGGCAGTTAACTCTCTTTGAATAAACGGAATTTTCAAGTTTATCAAGATAAAGGTCATATAACTCAAGATTTTTACCGGTGCTGACTTTGTCAAACGTCTCGTCATATATGTAATTGCTGTTTGCGGAGATTTTTTCCGCAAATCTTTCAAGCCGTTTGATATAAAGCATCCACTCGCTGCCGGCAGAAAACTGCATGGCTGGTTGAGCTACCAAACATTTTCCGCCACTCGCAGATCCGGAAATACACACTCTGAAACCGTCAAGCGAAAGTACGGTATTTACCTTCCAGGGTCTCATTCCCATCGGGAACGAAACCTCATCAACATCCTTGCCCAGAATGTGTCTTAATCTTCCGTAACTGTATTCCTCGGCAAATACGAGATCCTGCAAAAATCTCCGGCCGTAAAGCAATTCAACAGACATAATGATTACTTCTGATTTTTTGCCTGTTTTGTATCTTACCGGAATAAAGAACATAACTCCCGGCTTATTATATCCGCCGTATTTTTCCGCAGGCATCCCTTTTTTGATGGGAACAAGGCCTCCGGCAGCCGGAACGGGCATCTGGTCAAAAAATCCGCCTTTTTTGAAATACGCATACTTCGTGAAATGAGCATTGTTTCTTACAGCCGTTCTCTTAACCTTGGCAAGCATATCTTCGCCGTCCCATACAGTCTCTCCGCCGCAGATAACGGGGTGTGTGAAAAGAGTCCTTGTTCTGAGGCTGTAAACAGAGTTTACATTAAACCATTTTTTCGTGAATTTCATATTGTAAACATTGCCTGTCACAATATTAAGATAAGCGTCGGAAGCGTGATGAAGATCATTGAATACACGTGACTTGATCAAATCAAATTCCTGACGGAATTCAGAGGCGAGCCGGGCTTTGCAATAAACAATCTCGGCCTTCGGATATTTTTCTTTAAGAAGAGCGGCAACCGCTTTTGTCGACTGAGATGTTTCGGTTAACTGGCGGTTGATAAATCCGTATTTTTCCTCATCGGTAAAGGGAGTCGCTCTGATAAGACGTTTGTGTTTCTCTTCGCTTATAAGCCCGGTGTCTTTAAGATAATCCCAGTAGCTCTTCATATTATGCCTGACTTCATCGCGAATCGGGTATTTATCGCTCTTTAAACCGTTTTCCTTTTTTGTAACAAGAACTTTGTTGTTGATTATGCTGTCATCTTTGACAAATGCCTGAGGATAAATATGGTCTATGTCATATTTATCGGTGCCGAGATTTTCGAGAGCAATTGTTTCACCGGAATACATGCACTTCCCGAGCTGCATGTAATACAGAAACAGTCTGTCACCCTGAAGGCGGCTGTCGGCATATTCTCCCATTGCCTCAAGCTGTTCTTTAAGCAGGCGAACATCCTCATCCCTGCATTTTTCATAAAGCTCAAGGATTTGCTGCTTTCTTGTCTTGGTGCGTTTACCCTTTTGGCTTTCAGAGGCGCCTCTTGTCATTTCAACAAAGATTTTCTCCGGTGTGCCGAATGCCTTTTCAATATCTTTTATTATCGCAAGGGTTCTGTAAACAGGGCGGCGGACAGAATTTGAAATATACATTTCGTCAAGACGCTCTGCGAGAGACAGTTTATGCCCGGAGTAATAGTCACCGGCAAAATCCTCAATGACACTCTTAAAGTTATATTTTTCTTCATCGGCAATGATTTCCATCAGGTTATTCTGAGAATTCCACAGAGCAGAAATAATTGTAGTTACTTCGCCGGTTGAAAGCTCTACGCCCTCAATTCCTTCAAGAAATCTGCGTGAAAGCCTGCCGAAATCCTTTATTTTCAGCGAGCAGATATATTTCCTGTCTGTATCGCTGACTCCGGGGTATTCTTTTTCAATCCATTTTGAAAGGCGGGATTTATCCTCGGCATAGGTTGCTCTCTCTATAATTCTTTCAACATCGGTTTCGGAAAGAATACCGGATTCCAGAATCTGACGGAAAGCAATCTGCGGAACAAGGTTGGCATTGATATTGATATCAATACCTGTAACGGAATCCTCTTCGCCTTTGAGAATTATCCCGTTTGAAATCAGATATGAGTCAAGATATTTGCGTGTAACCTTTTTCTTTTTTAAGAAAACATTATTATAAATATCCTGCTTAAGCTCAACAGAGATTCTTTCGCCGTTTATCCTTATATTGTTTATTTCATTTAAAACAGAAAACATATGATAAAGAAGGGAATCTTTCGGCAATACATCTTCACCCGGAAGATAGGTGCAGGTGTTTGTCATTCTCCTGATAAAGCGGTTTTCACTCTCATCAAGGTCAACCATTTCTTCAAAATTCCACGGATAAATCCTGCCCGGTTTTCTTGCAACCCAGGCATTATCCGAATCGGTATTAAGAGGCCCGACAAAATAGGGAATCCTGAAAAGGAATACAGATTCGATTTTTTCCGAAACGCTTTTGCCGGTCTCATCTTTTTCTTTCAGAAATGAAAGATATTTTTCTGCGTTTTTCAAAATTGCGTGAAGCTCATACCAATAAAGCTGGTGCGGTATAACGCGGTTGTCTGTATCCTTTTGTTTCGGCAGGAATTCAAGCATACCCAGGCGCGAAATCATATCATCAAATTTATCCCTGTCTTCACTGTCAACAGAAATGCCTTTGAGAATATTAAGAATATATTTTGAAAAATCCTCTTTCTTTGCTTTCTTAATCTCCGAAGTATCTCCGAGGTCGGTATGATAAGAATAAGCCACATAATTATCTTTGACTGAATTGCGGAAAATCTCATCATATTTTTCTCTTTTATACTTTTTGATAATATATTTCAAAAAGGCAAGGTCTGCTTTATGCTGCTCATAAATCCTGACCTTTGCATCGGATATTCTCACGGAGTCTCCCAAAACATCAACGAGAACAGCCCAGTCATTTATTTTGCGCATTGCGTCTATGATATCGTAATCATCACCGATATCAGTCATAACCTGAGCAAATTTATCTTCGTCCATACCGAGCGAAACCGATTTTATTTCAAGCTCCGCATACTCTTCCTTACCGAATAAATCCTTGAGAGCATAAGTCCCCCCGGCAAGAAGTTTTATGATTCCTTCAAGGCTGAAAGGGAAAGAAGGATCGGGTTCGGTATCTTTTGAAAGCTTTGCAGGCTTTTTCCCGCCGCAGATAATTGAAATCAATTCTTTATACTTCTCATTAACTCCCTTTTTCTTTTTAAGGCAGCTTTCAAGAGCATCGATATCAATGATTTCCCACGGAGCATTATATTCATTATCGGTGAAAAACCGGATAAAATTATTATATACGGCTTCGAAGCTTTTTATATCCGAAAGGTTGTTTCTGTCAATGTTGCTGAGAAAATGTCCTCTGTGAGCAACAAGCCACGCACATGCGAGATAGACAAGCCGCACATCATGCGGCTCGGCGCTGTCAATAAGGTCGCAAATCAAATGATGAATTGTCGGGTACTTCTCATAATATTCTTTATCGGTAAAGCCCTCATCACAAAAAAGAGTGAACGAATCACCGACATCTTCTCTGTAAAGCGAAGCTTCGGCAAGTCTGATAAAGAATCTTTCATCCTTACCGGCAATTTCTTTGGCAAAAAGCTCCTGAATCAGCTTAACTCTTTGCTGACGGCGGTCAAGCCTCCTGCGGGCAGTGCGAAAACTTCTCCTCTCCGTATTGAGAGAAGCCTCATCAAAAATTGTTACACCCCAGGCAGGCTCACCGTGAAATTTAAGCAGATTATACTCTTTATCGGTAACGGCATAACCTACGGAATCGGTACCTATATCAAGGCCGAGATAATAAGCTTTTTGATTTTTCATATTGACAACCCCTTTTTGAAGTGTTAATATATTTGTGTAGTCTTGTGGACCCCTATGAGATTGCACTGCGAGTTCAAATAAAAGTTTGACTCAAATCGTCGGCTTGACCGACTGCACAGTGTGTGCATTTAAAGGATCTCTTAAGTGAGGTCCTTTTTATTTTACCATGCGCAATAAAAATAATCAACGAAATACTGTAATATAATTAAAACATAAATAAAGTCCAAAAAAACTCCCTTGTTTTGTTGCCGAAAGGATTTTATGAAAAGTTAAGCTCACAGGTCATAACCCGTGAGCTTTAATCAGATGTTAGATGTTAGATATTAGATGATAG